>DAIDTM010000022.1 GCA_027457205.1 Anaerolineae bacterium
CTTTTTCTCCCAGCACCGCGTCCTGCAAACGAACTGTGACATGGCGCACCGCTCCAAAATCCCCCGAGACGCCCCAGAAAAGCGATAGAGAAAATTCTTCGCCGATGCTGACTTGATCTGGCGTCAACGTATATCCGAAGAGTTGGAATGGCGGCGGAGTGGCATTGAGGAGCTTCTGAGCCGGCACTAAATCTGGGAACAAATTTCCTTGCGACAAATTTGCGCGTGCGGTACCCAATTCGACCACGCTGCCCGCGCGATCCGTTAACGCGAGCACTTGCATCGTCTTCGGATCGTATGCCTCGACCGTGATCTGATAGTCGCCCGCCGGCGCGCACGCGTCCAATCCAGGATAGAATTTCTCGACAATGACATCACCCGGACTCCACGCCGACGTCGCGTAACTGTTGTCGCCTGCCCACTTGTCTTCCTGCCCCCACGTGCGGTCCTTGCCGTCGCGCACTTTGACCGAGAAAGTGTAATCCGTATTCATCGCCTTGAGCGCATGGAAGAAGAGCGTGACTTCGAGATTGCGTTTCGGCGGATCGAGCGCGTCCACCGAATAGCCAAGCAACTCAAAATCGTTGTTCCACACCGCGTGTTCGATGTGCTGCGGCTGGATGAACGCGCCGCCGCGCGCCAACGCAGCGAGCGGATTCTGCGGATCGGGCAGATTCTGCGCCGGCACGCGATAGACGAGCAGCAATTTCGCGCCATTCGATCCGATCAAATCGGCGCGCGCGCCCAGCGAACCGAGCCGGGTTGCCATCGTCTGGATTTTTTTCTCCTGGTCTAGCGGAAAACCAAAGAGCGCGTCTTTGCCGCTGGCGCGACCGGGCAGCACAATCGTATCGCGACTCTCGAAAGATTTCAATGGCGCGTCGCGCGTGAGCAGCGATACCGTGCTGACTTGGTAGGTGACCGGCGCGAGGAAAATGGTATGCGCGTTGACGTTCGCGTTGATCCAATTGGCAATCTCGACCTTGTCGGCGTTGAACGCGTAATACAGTCCGGGATCGTTCGCAAACACGATGAAATAATCGCGGTAGCTGGACGCCGCGCCCGCGAGCGCGATCACTCCCAGCCCTGCCATCGCCGCGCGGCGCAGTACCGGCGTACGCAAGCGCTCCCAGATTTCTGACGCGCCCCACGCTGGCAGGATCATCACCGCCGGCATCGCCGGCAGCGTCCGCACGAAATTCGGCGCATCGTCGCTGAAGAGCGAGACCGCCAGCGCGACGACAATCCATACCGCGAGAAACACTGCTCGTTTGCGATTCGTGGGATTTGAACGCGGCGCGAGTAGCGCCGCCAAACCCACTACGAGTCCAACGATGAATAAAGCGGCGGTCAATGGATCAAAGACCGGGCGATTCGGCACATTGCGAATCATTCCATTGTCGCCGGCGACGAAAAACATTCCGAGCAAACGTATCGCGTTTCCCGCAAACGCCTGGACGACGCCGCCCTGGACACCTTCGTGAGGAACGAAAATTGAGACGTCCGCCGTATGTCCGATGAATTGATCGGGATGAAAGACAAAGTAGATTCCCAGCGGCAGAAAAATGATCGCCGCGACGCCAAAGGCAACCAGCAAGCCCTTGACGTATCGCGACGCGTTCGTGCGATCGTCCCACGCGGCGTACGCGGTAAGCAGGATGAGCGCGATCGGCAACACGCGCGCGCCGGGGTACGTGTAGAGCGCGAGCGCGAGAAAAAATCCAACCAAGGCGAATTCTCGCCACTGGTGAAGGTCGTGTGATTCGTGAGGGGTGACACGTGAGACTGCCAAGGCGCGCCACAAGAACCAAAAGACAAGCACCGTCAGCAGAACGAGCAACGTGACACGTTCGCCATAACGCGTAAAATAGATGTGCCAGATCGAGATCGCGGCAAAGAATGCGGTGAGCAGTGCGATGCGAACCGAGGCGAAAACACTGCGCGTGAAACCGTAGAGCACTGGAATCGTCACCACGCCAATCAGCGCCGTCGTCAGTTTAAGTCCCAGCGGTGTAATGCCGGCAAGCGCGACGCCGGGCATGGCAAGGTACGGGTAGAGCGGCTCGGTTCCGCCCGGCGCAGCAAAGAAGAGGTAGAATTGTCCTTGCAGCAGCCGGAGGACATCGAAAACATAATACGCCTGATCGAATTGAAAGCCGGGCGGGATTTGGTCGAGTCGATAAAAACGGAAGAACGCGGCGAGTAGGACGATTGCCGCGAGAAGGAGATTGGCGCGCGTCAAGTATCGGGACATGATCGACCCAGGAATGAAAATTGCAGATTTCAGATTTGAGATTGCGGAATCCTAAATCTGCAATCTGCAATCGACAATCTGCAATCAGCTTTGCACGCTCCCGCCTCCCAGGATTTCAGTTCTGGCTAATCCAGCCCCCATCGGCGAGATCGTGCAAACTGGGGCGGGAAGATTCGAACTTCCGTTCACGGATCCAAAGTCCGGTGTGCTACCACTGCACCACGCCCCAACGACGCGGCGCATTGTAGCATAGGAAAGATG
>DAIDTM010000023.1 GCA_027457205.1 Anaerolineae bacterium
GATCGCGCGCGAGATTCGCAAATTGTTCAGCCAGGAAATGGGGCTCGCGGCGAAGGAACTCTATAAAAAAGGAACGCGCCAGCAATTGCAGGTCGGCGCGTCCACTGGGATGAACCCGGCGGGTTTTAAGGACACGGTCGAGTTTCAGCAAGACCTGATCTACGACAAGACCGGCAAAAAGATCAAAATCCCGGTGGACCAAAAAGGCGCGGACATTCTCCTCATTCACAACGCCGGCGAGTTCAGCTCGTGGCCCGAAAACCCCGCGGCGTTTGCGGTCCTGTTCGACGCGGCGGGAATCAGTTGGACGCTGAGCAGTGAATTGACCGGGTACGATGCCGTCAACTACGGCGTCTGGTTCGACGATGTAGAGTTGGCGCGCATCGCGCTGCGTCACGTTCAAATTGCGAAAGAATTGGGCGTGAAGAAAATCGTCGTCGGCGAGTGCGGACACGCGCACAAGGCGATCTGCGTGGTCGCCGACCGCGTGCTGCCGGGCGACCTCAGTCTCTCCGAGATTCCGCGCGAGAGCTGCCTGCCGCTCTTGTGGCAGATCGTCCAGAGCGGCGCGATCAAGTTCGATCCGGCGCGCAACAATTTCCCGGTCACGCTGCACGATCCGTGCAACATCGTGCGCCTGATGGGTATCGTCCAGCCGCAGCGCGAGATCATCAAACGGGTCTGCGCGCAGCCGCTGCGCGAACTGTCGCCGCACGGCGTGCAGAATTTCTGCTGCGGCGGCGGCAGCGGTTTTGCGATCATGGACACGCTCAATTTTGCCCAGTGGAAAAAGAGCGTCTCCGAGCGGATGAAGACGAAGCAAATTCTCGAAGCGTTCGAGGACGTGCTCGATCCGAGCATCAACAAGTACGTCACCGCGCCGTGCTCCAACTGCAAAGGCGCGCTGCGCGACGCGATCGATTATTACGGACTGTGGGACAAGTACCACATCACCTACGGCGGGCTGGTCGATCTGATGGTGAACGCGATGGCGGATCTGCCGCAGCCGTACATCGAGTGGCCCGAATCGATCTAACCATTCTATGGAGGAAACTTGATGAGCCAGGTATTGATCGTCATGACGCACGGTCCCGAGACGCCCGATATGTGCGGTGCGCCGTTTTTGTACGCGCAAGACGCGGCGGCGCAAGGATGCCAGACCGAAATGTTCTTTACGACGCGGGGCACGCGGTTGCTAAAGCGCGGACTAGCGGAGACGGTATTCCCCAAAACCGGCGGCAAGTCTATTCAGCAATACGTGACCGAGACCGCGGCGAAAGGTGTTCGCTTGGTAGTTTGCGCTCCGTCGCTGGAACTGAACGGGATGACGGAGAACGATCTGATTGACGCGGTGGACAACCTGGTTGGCACAGCGTACCTCATCAGTCAGGGCCTGAAATCCGATCTCGTTTTGAATTTTTAGCGTGGAGGCATCGATATGTACATCATCACGATTGACCCCGACAAATGCCAGGGCGACGGCGACTGCGGCGACGTGTGTCCGGTGAAAATTCTCGCCGTCACCGAAATCAACGGCAAAAAGATAACGATTGTCGAAGGCAATGTGGACGATTGCATGGGCTGTGGTTCGTGCACGGCGACGTGCACGCATGAGGCAATCACAGTTCAGGAAGTCTGACGACGATTTGTCATTTGTCATTGGTAATTGTCAATTGTCACAATATCCGCGACGCATTGCGGAGAGACGAGTCTCGGTGCAGGCGCTGGAGGCGGCGCAGCAGCCGCCATTTTCTACCCCGAAGGAGGTGATGATGCGAACTGACCATTTGAAACCTAGTCCTCTCACCGAGACGCTCAACCGAAGGTGGAGGAAAAAATGACCAAATGTAAGTGGCTCACCCTGAAACGGCTTGGACTCTTCGTCCCGGTTTTTGCCGTCGCGATGACGCTGTTGGGAATCTTGACCGCGTTGCCTGCGGCGAGCCAGGGGAATGCCATCTCGCTCGATGATTGGTCCTCCAAGTCATGTCAGGCTTGTCATCCGAAAGAATGGAATGAGTGGTCCCGAAGCGGCCACGCGATGACGCTGTCCGCGCAGCTCACCAATCCTGCGCACAATTCGGGCGAACTGCTCGATCAGACCTGCGTCAAGTGCCACAGTCCGGAACTGGGCACGGTAAAAATTTCGGACATCGTTCAGCCGATCGACACGAAAGGTCCCTGGAAACTGGTCGGCACCTACGCGGCGAACAGCAGCGCGCCTTCGATTCCCTGCCTGGCGTGCCATCAACCTCACGCGGCGCAACAACCCGGCTTGCTGCCCGGTATGGACTTTGCCGACGAATCGACGTTCTATCGCAACGTCGCGCCGCCGCAAATCTCCAATCTGTACATCTACGATGCGTTCGCGCAAAAGTACGTCGATCCGCAGCCGATCGCCGCGGTGTTCAACAACGGTCAGGCGGTGCCGATCGCGCAGACGCGTGCGAATCGTTTGTGCTACACCTGCCACGCGACCGCGCTCGCCGAGAGCAATCTATTCGAACCGCAAACGCCGCCGAGTGGCGACAACAGCATTAGCAGCGGCGATGATCGCACGCTGACCGGCGCGCACCAAGGCATCGAATGTGTGACCTGCCATATGCCGGGCGGCAGCCACACGTTCAATCCGATGAACTCGTGCAGTCAATGCCACGGTCAGGGCGGCGCAACCGCTCCGCTTGCCTACGTCACCACGGTGCGGACGAGTTACAATGATCCGTCGCTCAGTATGCTGAGCGGCAACCAGAGTCCGCTCAACATCCACTGGCTGGACAAGACGCAGTTGTGGCCCCCCGTCGCGGTGGGCATGACGGCGACGGATACCGGCGACACGGTCACATACAACATCACGCTCACCAACTATGCGTCCTGGGACGTCACCGACGTCACGTTGCGTGCGTCCATTCCCACGGGCGCGGGGTATCTCGATTCGCAGATCCTCAGCGCGAACACGCCCGGCAAGTTTGATGGCTCGGACGCGGTGTTCACGATCGGTGCGATTCCGGCGGGTCAGAGTTTTGGTCCGATTACCTATCGCATAACGAAAGGAACGGCGAAGGATTTTACCGCGCATGCGTGGGCATCCTGGTCGGGAGCAATTCCTGGCACGTCCAATTCGGCGGACGTAACGATCACGAAATAACGTCTGATGTGCGGCGCACGTTCCAACGTGCGCCGCACACCACAAAAGTATGGAGAATCGATCACCATTGGAAATTCCTCGCTTGGTCGTCGGCGCGCCGCACGGACGCTCGGGTAAGACGACCGCGACGCTCGCGCTCGTCGGCGCGTTCGCGGCGCGCGGTCTCGTCGTTCAGCCGTTCAAAAAAGGGCCCGATTACATCGATCCGTCGTGGCTGACTGCCGCCGCGAACCGCGCCGCGCGCAATCTCGACTCGTTTATGTTGTCTGACGCGGCGATGGTCGCGAGCGTCACGCGCGCCGCGCGCGAAACCGACATCGCCATCATCGAAGGCAATCATGGTCTCTTCGATTCGCTCGATGAAGAGGGCAGCGGCAGCACCGCCGCGCTCGCGCGCCTGCTGCGCGCGCCGATCCTGCTCGTCGTCGACGCGACGCGGATGGGGCGCAGCGTCGCCGCGCTCGTCGAGGGCTATCAGTACTTTGAGCCGGACACGAACATCGCCGGCGTGATCCTCAACAATGTCGCGCAAGCGCGTCACGCCGCGAAACTGGAGGGCGCGATTGAGCAGCACTGCGGCATTCCGGTCGTCGGCATTTTGCCGCGCGACGAAACGCTCGCCATTGCCGACCGTCCCCTTGGCTTGATCCCGCGCCGCGAGTACGACGCGCAGGCGCGCGCGCCGCGGGGG
>DAIDTM010000024.1 GCA_027457205.1 Anaerolineae bacterium
GCCGAGTATCAGCGGATGCTCGTGACCTGGGCGGCGAATCGCTACTGGCAGACCGGCGACGCCGTTACCGTTCAAAAGGCGTTTGCGACGTGGAAGCGCGACGACCTGGCGACGCTTTTGGTCACGATGGAGCACGAGACCAACGACGCGGAGGCGCGTCGTCGTCTGGTGGCTTTGGGCGCGGCGCTCCAGCTGCCGGTCTCTCAATCTTCGTTCATGCTCTTTTTCAGCCAGCCGGCGATCTGGCTCAGCATTCTGCTCACACTTGCGCCGCTACTCGCCGGACTGGGATTCGTGACTCTGCCGCGGCTGCGGAAGAAAAGCGAAACGCTAGAAGAGCTTGTGGGCGAGACCGCGCCGCCGGAAGAGAGTCTGTACGCGCTGCTCGCCGAGGTTGAAGTTGGCGAACAGAGCGAGGCGGCGCAAGGGCAAGCCCAGAAAGAGGAAGAGAAGAAAGAGGAAAAGCCGGCGGAAGAGGAACAGAGCGAAAATGCCGGACTGGGAGACCTTGCCAGTCTTTTCGAGGAAGAGGACACCTCCATCAACGTGCTTGAAGCGTTCTGCAAGGGAATGCCGGAGATTAGCGTGGACGAACTCTTGACGATGGGCATCGATCTTGTTCATCGGTTGCGGCAGGGCAACGCGGCAAATTGATTGGGAGTAACACCAGTGATTATTTTAGGCGCGGTCGCCGGCGGGTTGATCGGTCTTGGGCTGAATTGGGCAGCGGATTTCTTGCCGCGTTATGCGGCAAGCGGTCCCGCCTTGCCGTCGAAATCGTTCCGGTCGCCGTGGGTGACTTGCGCGGTCGTGCTTTTGAGCGCGATACTGTTCGCCTGGCTCTGGTCGCAATCCGCGCCGGCGTTGACGCTGTTTTTGCTCACCTTGCTCTGCGCGTTTCTAATTCTCGTCGCCGTCATCGACCTGCGGTACCGTCTGGTCTTGAACGTACTCGTTTTTCCGGCGATGGCGTTGACGTTGTTGATTCGATACACCGCGCCCGGCGCGAATATGCTTGCCGTACTGCTGGGCGGCGCGTTTGGCTTTGCGATTTTCGCGCTGGCGGCTTTCCTCCGTCCCGGCGAGTTGGGTGGCGGCGATGTCAAGCTCGCCACACTGATCGGGTGGATGTTCGGTTTTCCGGACGCGTTGTGGGCGTTGATGATCGGCGTTCTGGCGGGCGGCGCAATCGCTGTCCTGATGTTGACGACCCATCGCGGAAATGCCAAGAGTCAGATTCCGTATGCGCCGTTTCTGTGTCTCGGCGCGTTGATCGCGTTGTTCTACAATCCAGTTTCCGCGATTCTTCATCCTTTCGTAGGACATTGAGATTATGGCATCACCGAATCTAGCCCAAGGCGCTGCTAAACCACCGCTGTCGGATTCTGATGAACTGGACGCCGTGCTGGAACAATCCGCCCCGCGCAAATCATCGCGTTCGACGTTGGTCTTGTGGCTGGTCGCGACCAGTCTTCTCGTTTTCTTTCTGCCGCTGTACTTGTTTTTCGCATCGGTGAATCAAGATGCGCAGGGCTTGACCTCCCAGCTGAGTTTCATCCAAACATCTCTGACGAACGTGCCTACGCCCGCGCCCGCCGTCCAGCAAATTCTGACTCCGTTGGCGCAGACGCAAGGGCAGGTCAAACAACTCAACGCGGTTTACGCGACGCTCGTCGCGCCGCGCCCGAACTGGACGGCGGCGATGGCGGCGATCGGCAATTACGATCCAAATCAAATCACGCTCACGTCCGTCACGCGTACCGTCAACAGTCTGATGATCACGGGCAGGGCGACCAGCGATGTCAACGTAACCGCTTACGCCCATTCGCTCGAACAGTCGAATGCTTTCTCGCGTGTGGTCGTCCAATCGATCCGCACGACGTTCATCACGCCGACCGTTACGGTATCGAAAACCAGCGCGCCGATCGCGTCGATCGCGCTGAATCCGCCGACGCTTGTGCCCGCGCCCGCCCCGGTGGTTGCTCCAACGACAATACCGATGCCGCCTCAAATCAGCGCGCCCGCGCCGGCGGCGACCAGTCAGCCCGCGTCCGCGCCGACTGCCACACCTGACCTGCAAGACCCGTACGAACCGGACGATATGCAGCCGCAGCCCATCGCGCTGGGGCAGCCCCAGACGCACAACTTTTATCCCGTCGGCGATATCGACAACGTGAGTTTTCTCGCCAAAGCCGGACACTATTACCATGTCTACACCACCAACCTCGCGCCGGGCGTGGACACATTTCTGAGCGTGCGGCTGGGCGGCTGGGTGCTCCAAAACGACGATGCGATTCCGGGCGTGCTCTATTCCGACATTGTCTTTCAGAATACCACCGGCGCGGACATCACCGCCGTCGCGACGATTTCCAATCGTGGGATGTACGGTCCCGACAAGACCTACCAAATCGTCGTCGTCGAAGTGACCGCGACACCGACGCCGATACCGACCACCACTCCCACTCCGTCGCCGACCAACACGAGCACGCCCACGGCGACGCCGCTGCCCACCAATACGCCGACGCCATCACCGACCAGTACGAACGTTCCGACCGCTACACCCACGACCGCGCCGACTGTCACGCCGCACGCCGCTGCATCGTTCCAAGCCAAATCGGTGCCGGGGCTTGCCGCGCCGATCATCGCCGGCGGCGATAGTTTGAGCGGAGACGAAGCGCTCACTGCTGCGCCGGCGTTTGAATTTGTCATCATCGCCGATCTAAAGGTTGCCACACCATGAAACGCCCAAATCTGGATGGAGTCAAGGAATTTTTCCAAACCAATCTCTATTCCTTGCTGGCGATCGTGCTGATCGTCGGCATTGGTGCGGGCTATGTCTTGTTCTATTCCAAGGCGATTGCGCCGGCGCTGAGCAGCCGCGACAAACTCATCGCGCAACTTGCCACTGCTCAGCAATCGCTCATCGGCGCGAAATCGGTTTCGGAGCAAAGTCCCGCCGATTTGGCGTCGCAGCTGGCTAGCGCGCAGGCGACGCTGAGCGCGGCGTCGAGCATCTTTCTCTCCCCGGCGCAGACGAGCCAGATCACCGACGCGTTGTACCAGTACGCAAGCGCGAGCCACGTATCGCTGACCGATTTGCAGATGCAGCCGTCGACCAATTCAACCGATAAGAACGCGCTCAGCGTCACGACGGCGCGCCTCCAGGTTCAAGGCGATGCGCACCAACTGGTCGACTTTGTATCTCGAATCAAAGAGGCGTCCGTCAAGGGTTTTGTCATCAACAATTTGAGCATTACGTCGGACAATGCCACCTCCCGGCTGACGATGGACATCGCGCTCTATACTTTGCCGACTGTCTCCGGCGCGCCGCGCGTCGTGAGCCAAGCCGCGCCGAGCCATCCGCCGGCGGTTGCCGCGCCACCCGTCGTCTCTGCACCGCCGGCAG
>DAIDTM010000025.1 GCA_027457205.1 Anaerolineae bacterium
CGCGTGGACGTGGACGGCGACAGGGCTAAGACTGGGGCGCTCCCAGATAGGCAACCCGCGATGAGCCACACCTGCACTGCAACGCACGCAGTGCGGTGCAAGTGTCGACGCGAAAGCCGATGCGATTGCCCCGGCGGGACCAACCGCCGGGGCAAATCTACACAGAAAGGAGTCGGTCGTCGTGGTTCAAGTGCTCGTGCTTAATGCCACCTACGAGCCGCTGCATGTTGTCGATCACCGCCGCGCGATCACGCTGCTTCTGGGCGGCAAGGTCGAAGTGGTCGAGCCGGCGCGCGATGGGCGAACGGTCGCCGCGGTTACGCAGCGCATTGCGATCCCGTCCGTGATTCGCTTGCGCCGCTATGTGAACGTTCCGCAGCGCGGCGCGGTCTGGTCGCGTCAAGCGGTGCTCGCGCGCGATCGGATGGCGTGCGTCTACTGTGGTTGCAAGTTGACCGCGAAGACCGCGACGGTCGATCATGTCCTGCCGCAGCGGTATTGCCGCGAAAACGGCATTGCCGCGAATACGTGGGCGAACACCGTTGCGGCGTGCGCGACCTGCCAGGCGCGCAAGGGTGATCGGCTGCTGCACGCGTCGGGGATGCGCTTCCACGATCCCGCGTACGAGCCGCGGCGACCGCGCACGCGCTACCTGGTGCTGTCCTCGGAGATCGCGCCGGAGTGGCGACAATACATCGAGTTCTGAAAAAGCAAAATCCCCTGGGTCAACTCGATCCAGGGGATTTTCGTTTTGCCTGTGTTTTCTCGCGATAACGCCGCGCAGCGGCAATGCGTTGCTTGGCTTTGCGCTCCTCGCGGATCGCCGCGCGGCATGGGGGCGCAGAGATGACGCCCGCCTTGGGGAAAGAGAAGGTAGATGTCTTTGCCGCAGTGGTCGCAGGGGTATTTGAATTTCCGCGGACCGCGTTGGTCGGACGGCGGCGCGCTACCCCAGTAGTAGGTCGCCGGATAGGTGCGCGGCTTGCGGGGCTTGACGCGCACGATCGGGAAACCCAGCGCGATGAGGTTCTCAAAATCGCGCCGCGCCGTACGCTGCGCGCTTTCGAGCTCCTGGTCGTGATCGAAGTAGAATTGAGGCAGTTCCCCGATGGTCTCTTCGATGTCCAGACTGCCGCGCCGTTCCAGGATTTTCCTGATCGCGATGAGGCGTTGAACATTGGCGTAGATGGTGGGCATGACAGGGTCTCCCGGCAATCTCTTGCCGCCCGGCAATAACGCCGGACGGCAAGAGCCGCAGTCATCTATCCTCTCTTCGAGAGATCCACCTTGTTGCGGCGGAACGTGGCGCGCAGGTTCATTAGGTTGCCATCGCGCTCCGCGGGTGATGGAACGTCCAGCGCGGCGATGTAATCAAGCGCCGCTTCTAGCGTGTCCATGTGCTTCGGCGGATACAATTCGTGGGACCGGTCGGAAAACACATCGTAACCAACGGACCTATCACCATCGATCTTGATGTGTGTGGCTCCGCCGACATAGATCGCGCCGTGGAACGATCCATCCTTGCCGTCAAAGATGACCACCGGCGTCTGGGTGCGGATAGCGTAAGCGAGACCCGTGCTGTCAGCGAGGGGGATACGCTGGGCTCGCTGGAAAATCTCCGGCACCCAGCCGACGGCGGCTCGCCCGGAAAAATGCTGACCGTCGGCGTCCACCAGCGCGATCGCGGCAAACTCGACCTTGAGCGACTCGGCGGCCACGCGCGCGACTTGATCCAGAATGACCTGTGCGTCCGTCTCACTGAGCAGCGCCTGCGAGAGTTTCAACAGCGTATCTTGCTCTTCGCGGTGGTGCATCTTGACCTACTCGTGCAGCCGCGCGCGCTCAAGCGCTACACCGATCTGGTCGGTGAACGCTGAAAGCAAACGGAGCTCGTCATCGCCGAAGACGCGGTCGGGAGGTGTGGTCAGGTTCAAGAGACCCAGCGTGCGGTCTCTGACGCGGAGAGGGATAGAGGCATGGTAGCGCAAGCCGCGCGTGTCGCCCTGGGCTCGTTGCAGCCGTTGACACTCCACAAGGTTCACCGCCGCCATCAGTTCGCCGGCGAGCAGTTTGCGCTGGCAGGCGCAGCCGGACCAGTGCATCTCGGCGCGGTCGTTGGCTTCCAAAGCCGGCGGGAGATTGTGCGCGCCGGCAAGCCGAAAATTGCCGCGCCGACCGAGGCGACCTCGGTCATCCAGCAGGGGTACCCACGCGGCCGAGGTGCCGAGGGTTTCACAGAGGAGTGCCAGCACGCGCGCGAGCAGCGGTTCAATTTCGGTATTTTGCGAATTCAAAGTGACTCGGATCGAACCGTCCGAACACTTCCCGATCGGTTCATGCGGGAAGATGTTTTGCACTCGAACCAGGGTATCCGCGGAGGGAGTCTCCGTGTCATCCGCGCGTAT
>DAIDTM010000026.1 GCA_027457205.1 Anaerolineae bacterium
TCCACGTACCGCGTCGAGCCGACTGAATCATACGGACGCAGAATCGGCTTGATGGTTTTCGCATCTGAACGCGATGCGACGATGGCGCGATAGATGCGGTCGGCGGCATCATGCTTGAACGCGGCAAGCAAAAGCATTTGCGGAAACGCATTGTCCTTACAAGTCAAACACTCCATCCGCCAACGCCGTGCGATCTTCAAGAGCTGTGGGAACAACCACGGCTTGGCATTGCCGTCATCGTCACGAAAATATTTTTCCAGTACTAATTTCGCCAACTCGAAATCCACCTCTTGCTCGCGCTTGTCCGATAAACCATACAGCGTGTGCATACTCGCTTCGCCGATGATCGAAGACATCTCGGTCTTGGTGGGCAAGTCCGCCGGCGAGATCGCGAGTTTTGATTCAGAACTGAACGTCACATCAAGCCGTTCGCTCGGCATTTCATAGCGATAGCCGATCGCGCGCGGAAACGTGATCTCACACGCAATCCGCTCTTCAAGCGCGCGCACGCGCGTCGGTGTCGGACCTGGCTTGGGGTCTACCGCCGAACCTGAGCAAGGAAGGAATGAGAACGGCACACCGTAGACTTCCGCATACTGCGGCTCAAACATTCCGTCTGCATTCGTCGCGTAGCTCATGCGGCGCAAACCGCGCCCAACAACCTGCTCGCACAAGAGTTGGGTGCCAAACGCGCGCACACCAAGAATGTGCGTCACTGTGTTGGCATCCCAGCCCTCAGTCAGCATCGAGACCGACACCACGCACTTGACCTGCTCGCCCAGCTTGCCCGGTTTGCCGACGGTGTTCATCACCTCGCGCAGCAAGTCTTCATCCGTCAACTCGTCCACACTGCGCCCAGGAAAGCGCGCGCGGTATTCCTCCTTGAACTCGTCAATTTCGCGCGCCGCGATGTTCTTGAAATCATCGCTCATCGCCTCGCCCGATTCCAGTTGTTCGCTGTCAATCAAAATCGTATTCGGACGCGCCGTCCAGCGACTATCGGCAACGTTACTGAAGAGCTCGAGTTTCCCAGGGACCAGAACGGTCGCGTTGCTTTTCAGCGTTTTTTCCCAACCCGCGACATAATCGTAAACAAGTTTGGAAACGTTTGTGTTGTTGCAGACGACGATAAAGACCGGCGGCGTTAATCCGCGCGAACGGGCTTGAGTATTCTTCTCCCATTGCTGATAATATTTCCTGTAATTGCTGTACAGACTTGTCAGTGCGCCTTCCAGTTCAACGGGCAATTTTGGTTCACCGCTGAGCGCGTCGGTGCGTCTACCTTTTTTCGGCAGTTCCTCGCGAATCCGCAGCCACAAGTCGCGGTACGTTGGCTGCTCGCCGACCATCGAATCATCTGCGACGGGCACACGCGGCACTTTGACGATGCCGGACTCGATGGCGTCAATCAGCGCAAAGTCAGAGACGACCCAGGGGAATAGTGTGCCTTCCGCGTAACCTGACCCGCGCAAAAAGAACGGCGTCGCGGACAAATCGTACACCGCCTTTAAGCCAATCTTCGCCTTGACCGCTTCCAAGCCAGAAATCCAGATGCGCGCTTCCTCCTCACGCTTTTCGGCTTCCTTGCGCTCGTCGCCGGTCAATTGCTCGGCTTCGCCATCGGGTTTGCGACGGTAGCAGTGGTGTGCCTCGTCGTTGATGACGACGATGTTTTTCTTGTTGCCCAGTTCGCGGCAGACACGCCGTACCATTTGATCGGGCGTTTCCGTGAACGGACTTGTTTGACGACTCAAGTCGTCACTACGCAAAATATCTTTGGTGATCTTGCCCGCCGCCACGCGCTCGCGCAGTTTGAGCGCATGAAAGTTGGTGATGATGATCTTGGCTTTGCCGAGTTCGGTTAGCAAGTCCGTTGAGATAATGTCGTGCAGGCGGTAGTAGTTTTGTGGATCATTGGGGAGAAGCACACGCAGCCGGTCGCGGATGGTAATGCCGGGCGTGACAATCAGAAACGTATCGGAGAAACGCGCGTCCTGTGGATTTGCCAGTTTGTTCAACGCCTGCCATGCGATCAGCATCGCCATTACCAGCGTCTTGCCGCTGCCCGTTGCCATCTTGAACGCGATGCGATAGAGGAGCGGGTTTGCGTCTTCGTTCGCTCGGCGCAGCTCGTTTTCGATCCACGCGTCGTTGTATTTGCTCGCGACTTCGGTGATGTAGATCGCGGTCTCTAATGCTTCAATCTGGCAGAAGAACAGTTTGCGTTCGCGGTCAGGACGTTGCCAATAGTCAAGCAGTCGCCGCGTGACACTCGTGACACCCAGATAGCCACCTTGCCGCCAGAGCATGACGCGCCCGCGGACCTTGTTGATGAAGGCGTTCTCTTGGATGCGGTCAGCCGTCCATTCAGTCTCGAATGCAAGCTGTTTGGGGTTTTTCTTCTTGGCGCGCGGAATCGGAACAAAGTACGAACTGATGCGCCGCTCATCGATGATCTCGTCGGTGATACCTTCGTCGGAGAACTTGAAGTGGCGCTTGGGTTCTTCGAAGGGGGAGTTCAGGATAGGATTTTCGATGACGACTTGTTTCATCAATCGTCCTTTTGAATCTGGGAGGTTCAGTCCAGTAGCTTGCGTGTCTGGAACACTTGAGGTCTTCGTCAAAACGGGAATTTGCTCAGATGCGAGTTCCTACTGTTTACCATAATCGAAAACACGAAAAGGAAAACGCCCGCCCTGGTACTTGACCAGAGCGGGCGACTGTGCTACACTCTTTCTCGCCACAGGTGGTCATTCACCTTGGGCCATGCCTCGCTGGTTCTCTGAAAACCGAGCGAGGTTTTTTATTCCGTGTCATTATACACCCAAAATGTAGAATTTCAATTTGATGAACGGGCGATGAAAAGACGCAATGCCACAAAACTCACTTGCGAGCGCCCCGTCCTTCCGAGCACAGCTAAAGAATCCCGACCTCGCGGACAAAGACTCTTCTCCGCTCAGAGTGACAACGCGACTTCTTCGTTCTGCGAATAGACGGACATCCCCCTCCGAGTCTCTCCCGCCGCGCACATCGTCCAGGCGTTCGAGTTGTTCTCTCCCTGAGTGGGAGAGTTGCCTGCCCCGCGCGATGCGCGGGGTCGCCGCAACACCCAAGACCCGTCGGAATTCCACGGGTCTTTCGCGTCTATTCGCGATAGATTTTGTCAATAGTTTACTGCTGAAAACTATTGACAAACGCGAAAAGCCACCGTATAATGCGGTCAAAACAGGGGTTTAACGGCTGAAAAAGTCAATACATAATTTCCCAGCCGCTCCCTAAAAGCAACGAATCCCCTCTCCTTGAGGTGTCGGATATTGGCTGAGGAGCGTCGAGTCAGACGGCGCTCCCCAGCAAGTTGGAACAGTACGCCCGGCGCTCGACCCTACGCGGTCCTCCCCTCCTCCCGCGTAGGGTCGAGTTTGCCGAACCAATCGGAACACGAGGTAGACATGGACAGCCCGATCTTTGCCAATCTCATCGCGGACGGCTATGAGCAGATAGCGCCCGATCCAGAGACCTACGCGATCGATCGCGGAATTTGCGCTGAGTCCGTGTGTATGCAGTGCGAGAAAGAGGGGCTGCTCTATCAGCCGTACTACCATCCAACCACCGGCAGTTACCGCGCGTTCTGCGTCTGCCCCCCCAATGCGGCGACGTGACTGAATTCTAAAGCCCACGCAGCAACCCTCATTGTGTCCGGGAGGATGAAAGTGGAATACGATAAAAAGATGATCGCAGAAAAGATGGGCGACGACTTTGTAGATGCGATCTACGAAGGCACGACGGCGGATACGTTGACGACCGGTCTGGACGAAGCACTGGCGGACATCGCCCGCATCGTTTCGCTCAATGGAACCATTACCGTCGAGCACGCCGCGATGCTGCTGGGGTTGGACAACCCAGGGCGAGAATACCGTGTGGACCTGTTCAAGGCGCACCTCGCTTATTGCGCCCGGCGCGCGGTGTCGGTCGCCGCACGGGGCGGCAGGATCGCCATGACGCCGATGGACTACGCCCGCCAGTGGATGCGCGAAAACCCGCAAGTCGCACAAGCCCGCGTGTCGGTCAACTACCGGCGACCCAAGGGCAAGGGCGGACGCCGGGGCATGGCGTCGCAAGTCGTCGCGTTCTTCATCGCGGACGGCAAGATCGCCATGACGCGACGGAAGGCGTGGTGGCGCGATCAGCCGTCCTACACGCCGCGCTGGAACGGATTGTGCAATGTGTGTGGACGGGTCTACACCGATCTGGTTCTGCAAGACGCTTGGGCGGACGATCCCGACGCCGGAAAACTGTATCCGCCCCGGTATGACGGCGATGAGGACAAGTGCTTTTATGCGGATCAGGCGTACGTCGTTGCGTGTCCCGCCTGCGTCGAGCAGCACCACTTGCTGATTCAGTCCCGCGAGACGCCCTACAACACTTTCGATCGCTGGGACGAAGCCACGCGGCGGGCGTATCGTTCGCGCCTCCACCCGGTCCTGTGTCGTTATCAGCATTGCCCGGTCGAAGCGCAAATCAACGCGCTCGACGACGCGCCGCCAATCGAAGTTTGGAAACGCGACGATCCGCTCGCCGATCTTCAGGCATAGATGCTCGCCCAAACCGCGCAACAACTCTCGCTCGACCCGTCCGTGCTGCAAGCCGCCTGCCGTGATCTCCAGAGCGCCGACACGGCTCAAGCCACACCGCGCGCGGCGCGGCACAATGCGCGACGAAATAAGCGGACCGTGGTTCGGCAATTTCAGGACACACTGTTCGACCTTGGACAGATCGAGTGCTCGATTTGCGGACACGTCGATTGCGGACATACGGCGGCGGACCGCCGTTACCATCGCGCGCTGGATCGGCGTGTGCTGCCGCACCGCCAGGTGTCGATCGCTGCCGCGCTGAGCGAGCAGGCGTGGGAGAGTTATTCGGGCGACACGATTGCGGAACACGACACGATCCGCAAACCATTCCTGTTCGAGAGCAAACTCGATGGGGCAATCTTGGCGCGCCGCCTTTGGCGGCGCATAACGGATGCCCCATCGTGCAACATTGGCGGCACACGACAGAAATTCGAGGGCTACCGGGTCGTCGAGCGGAGCCAGTTTCACGAACGCACATTTCGCGACAGCGATCGTGCGGGATTTCGCAGAACGCCGTACTATGATCCGCGCCTGAAAGAGCAGTTCGCGGGCGATCAGCGACGGCACGCTCCCAAGGGATACTACCACGGGGTCCGCGTGAAACGCGGCGGAAAGGAATACGTGCTGGTCGGTCCGCCGGTCGAATTCGTCGTCTTGCCCGACGAGTCGCGACGAAGTAAGCGGACCTTGTTCGGTAATTTCCAGCCTACGACAGGAAGAAAACTGATGCCATCACCCACTCCCGATCTTGAAAAACAGAGAAAGATTTTTGAGAATGTCCGGGCAGAGATTCGCAAGGCGCTGGACGAGATTCGGACGCACGATCCCGAGCTCGCCGCCCATCTCGAAGCCAACATCATCTTCGATGATGAAAAACTAACCGTTCCAGTATAAGGGAGATGTTCCGTGGAACACCCGAAACCTGCTCTGAGAAAAACCACCAACTACCGTCGCGGCGCGGACGCCGAACGCCGCGCGATGAAAGAATTCCTGCACCCCCATCGCAATTCGCCCGACCTCTTTCGCTTGGGCTGGTATGCCGCCATGCGGTCCGCCGGCTCGCACGGACCCTGGGACATCAATTTGCTCGGTCCGCACGCGGTCTTGTATGTCCAGGTCAAGCGGGTGGACAATCCCTTCCGGGCGCGGCGGCTGCTCATCCGCGAAGCGCGGCGAATCGCGCGCCGGCGCAAGTCCGTTCCCCCGGGCGTGCTTCGCGCCGTGCTCGTCTGGACGCCGACCCGCGGCTGGCTCGGCGCGATCAAGCCATCCGACGAAGAGCCGATCGTGTTCTTCTAAAAAGACGACGGGGCTTCACCGTCGCAGAATACAACGAAGGAGAAAAACCATCACAAGCCAAACTGTTCAACCGAACGAAGGCAACCCGATCCTGCGCTGGGTGCGCGGCAAGATCGTCGGAACGCTCAAGTTCGCGTTCTACCATCCCATCGAAGCCGTGTTCCTCGCGTTCCTGCTCTGGATCGCGCTCACCGGTCTCACGGACGCGAACTGGAGCGCCGTCCCCCAGAACGGCGTCGCGCAGACCGTCATCGCCGGCGAACAACAGTCGTTCCACGACGCGATTGGCGTCCACGTGCCCGCGATCGGCAATTGGGCGCTGGACAAGATCGCGAGTATCATCAACTTCACCAGCGGCGTCGCCGCCTTGTGGATGGCGCAGTTCATGACGCGCTTCGAGCAAGCGTTCAACCACTCCCAAGCGCAGCCCATTTCCTGGAGCGCAACGCCCACGCCGGTCGCTCCGATGCCGGCGCACCACAAGTGATCGAGCGACCGAAACAAAAGAAGTGGGACTATCCATGATTGACCAAGCGTATGTTGGGTGTCCAAAGTGCGAAACCCTCATCCCGATCCATCTGGTAGTGAGCGGGCAACTTGAAGACCACACAGAGGTTGAGTGCCCTGCTTGCGGCGGTACAATCGTCGTTGAGATTTCGTATCTGGAACAGGAGCAAGATTGAAATGCCGCGCGAGAAAAAGCAAGAACGATAATGGACCACTTTCACACTCCAGCGATCCACTATGCCACCGCGCGCAAGGACTATGTATGCGCGCGGTGTAACCGACCAATTCGACGCGGGATGGTCTATGCACGGTTAGAGCGTCCGCCACTTCAATACCACTCCGAATGCGCGCCCCACACTCCGCATTACGGCGACGATCATATCGTCGCCAACTGTGAGGCAGAAGAATGACCGACTGGACAGCCACCGTCGCGCAAGCGCACGCAGGACTGGCTCAACTCACGCACGCGCTCGACCAACTCGCGGTGCTGCGCGACGCGGCGACCGCCGAGATCGCCGAGTACTTGCGCGCCGAGTCCGGCGTCGAACTC
>DAIDTM010000027.1 GCA_027457205.1 Anaerolineae bacterium
CACGTCGCCGGGGACTTGGGCGGGCAGCCAATCGCGCGCCTCGTCGAAGTCGTTCACATCGCCAAATGGTTTCTGCGCGACGGAAGCGAACCGCCAAGAGGAATCGTTCAGCGAGATGATTTTGCGTGTCACGCTTGACGGCGTTACCACATCACGACCACGCGCCGCGCGCCGCGCGGCAATCGGACCGTGTTGCCGATGACTTGGGCGCTGCCCGTGTCCGCGCCGGCTTGGCGCAGCGCGAACGGCAAGTTCCATTCGATGTACGCCGGCTCGTCGCGCCATTCGCCGGTGACGACGAGCGTGCCGGTGCGCGCGCCGAACGCGATGGTATAATTCACTTTGCCAAAGTACGTTGGCGCATCCTGAACTTTAATCACGCTCGTTTCGAACGTCCAGTCTTGCGGCAGCGCGGGCGTGATGACGAGGTGATCGGCTTCCTCGAACAACAGCGCGTTGCGGACGGCGAGCAGAAAATCCGCGAGCGCCCAGCCGTGATGTCCATCGCCCATCGCGCCGCCGCGCGTGATCGGATGAATGCCTTCCGCCCAAGTGTACGTCGGCGACGCGTGGCGCAGCACCCACGCGATGATCTTCCACGCTTCCGCGTCGCGCTGGCTGAGCAAACACTGCGCGACGTGCAGCGAGAGGTACGTGCCGAACGCGGAATGACCGACGTGATTGAAATACGCGTCTTCCATCCACGCGAATTGTTTCAGCGCGGCGATGGTATCGACGATGCGCGGATCGTCTGGCTCAAAGAGGCGGAGTGGATAGAGCGCGACGAGATTCGCGATCATTCCCGCGTCGAGCCGGCGGTGCGGCGACGCCGGCATCGCCGCGCGACCCAGCCGCGTCGCGGCTGCCGCGAGCGACGCGTCGATGTCCGCGCGGAACGCGTCGTGATTCGCGCGCAGTCTTTTCGCATCGCCCGTTTGACCCAGCCAATCCGCTGTTTGCGCCGCATCGCGTAGCCCAGCGAGTCCCCAGAAATCGTCCCAGTAAAAGTAATCGCTCGGACCCAAATGCTCCGCGCTCGGACCTGGCGGCAACAACCCAAAATGTGCGGCACGTTCGGACTTTTGCCTTTGAACTTTTGATTTTTGCCTTTTTGAATTGATCCACGACGCCATTCGCAGGATCGACCAATAATTGCCGGACAAGATATTCTTGTCGCCGGTGAGCCGCGCATTCTCGACCATCGTCCAAATCGCCGCGCCGTTGGAATCCCATTCGCCTTCGGTCGCGCGCAGATACCCATCCTTCTGCAATCGCCGCGCGAATCGCTCGATGACCTGGCGCGATTCGTCGTGATAGCCGAGTTTGTCGAGTGCGTTGAGCAGATACGCCGCGTCGCGGAACCAGAACTGGTGGTAGGTGAACGGACCGGGCGTGATCGATTCCCCGTCGTGGAGCAGGAGCAGGAATGCCTTGTTCGCGTCGAACGCGCTTGAAAGTCTTTCGTCCGGCAGCTGCACGCGCATTCCACGCGCGAGTTTCTCGCGCCACGTGGAAATGGTCGCCGCGCGCAGATCGCTTGCCGGCGCGACGCGCGGGAGCGGCGCGGGGTCGTCCTCGTCGCGCGGCTCGGGCTGCATCGGCATAGACACCGCGAGCGTCTTGCTTTCGCCGGGCGCAAGGTCGATGCGGTAAAGCGCGATCGCGGTCGCCAGCCCGGCGTCGCACACCACGCGCGTTTTGCCGTTCAGCGCGGGCAGCGCGAGCGCGACGTCTCCCTGGTCGAAATTGCTGCACGCGACCGCGTCGGGCGGCGGCAGCAGCACGGCGGGCGCGTGGTTGACGAAGAGCGCGGCGTTAGCGGTCGAATCGGATTCGACGGCATTACGA
>DAIDTM010000028.1 GCA_027457205.1 Anaerolineae bacterium
GTGCGGCTCGATCTGCTGCGCGCCGGCAAAATCTCCGATCCGTTTTACGCGGCGAACAACGAAGAATCGCAATGGATCGACTCGCGCGATTGGTGGTACGTGCGCGACGTCGAACTCGAATTGACAGAAGGCGAGCGCGCGTTTCTCATCTTCGACGGCATCGATTACCAGAGCGCGGTGTTCTGGAATGGCAACTCGCTGGGTCGTCACGCGGGCATGTTCTCTCGTCAGACTTACGGATTGCCAATTACTCGCCACTCCCCACTCGCCACTCGTTCCTCGCTCCTCGCAATTCGGATTTGGGGTTCGGACGCGCTACCCAAAATGCGACGGACGCTCGCGCGGAAAATCTGGGCGCGTCTCGTCCAGCCGATGTTCGCGCCGCCCAACGAGCCGCTCCCCGCTCGGTACGCCACGCTGAAATGTCAGATGCAATTCGGCTGGGATTTCGCGCCGCGCTTGCGGACGTGCGGCATCTGGGACGATGCGTCAATTGTCATCGCGCGGTCGGTCTTGATTCAAGACGCGTTCGTCAAATGCCAAATTACAAATGACAAATTGTGGGACGCGCGCATTGAGGTTTCGCTCACGCTGGATTCCAATCGCGCGCAGGATGTCCGCGTCCAGTGCGAGGTGCGCGGCAAGAATTTCGATGCTGCCGCGCAGATGTTTACGTTTGACGTGACGCTCGCACCCGGCGCGCAAACGCACGTGCTCGCGTTCGATCTGCGGGACGCGCGGCGTTGGAATCCCTGGGATCGCGGCGACCCGAATCTGTACGAAATCGATATTAGCATCCTGAGCGGAGCCGAGCAAAGCGAGGCGCAGTCGAAGGATGCGGCATTCGATTCGCTCACCGAAACATTTGGCGTCCGTGCGTTCGAACTTGCCCGCGCGCCGGATGCGCCGGCGACCGCCGAGCCGTGGACGTTCGTCGTCAACGGACGCCGCGAATTTGTGCGCGGCGCGAACTGGGTACCGCTCGACGCGATCCCGGCGCGGTTGACGCGCCTGGAGTACGCGGCGCGGCTCCAGCAAGCGCGCGACGCGAACGTCAATTTCCTCCGCGTCTGGGGCGGTGGGCTGCGAGAAAAACGCGCCTTTTACGATCTGTGCGACGAACTCGGCATTCTGGTCTGGCAGGAGTTTCCGTTTTCGGGTGCGGCGCTGGACCGCTTTCCACGCGACCGCGCGTTCCTGGATTTCACGCGCGGTGAATGCAGCGCGATGGTGCGCGCGCTGCGCAACCATCCGTCGCTCGTCGTATGGTGCGGCGGCAACGAGTTCAACACGCGCGGCAATCGCGCGATCGTCGAAACGCTGCGCGCGGTGGTCACGCGCGAAGACGGCACCCGCCCGTTCAAACCGGCGTCGCCGTACCGCGACGAGTCGCACAATTGGAGCGTGTGGCACCGTTTCGCCAATCTGCGCGATTATCGCAAAGACCCAGCGCCGTTCCTCAGCGAGTTCGGCTTGCAAGCGCTGCCGAGCGTCGAGTCGCTCAAGAAATTTCTGCCGGACGGCGCGCTTGCCGCGCCGCACGCGCTGTGGGAGTACCACCGCGCGGAGTTGAAGAAACTGAAGCGGTATGCAGCGAGTATCGCGGGGCGTGGGGCGAAGGGCATAGATGCACAACTCCCGACTCTCGCCCCTCGCCCCTCGCCGCACGCATCACCAACAACCGAGCAATTCATTGACGCCTCCCAGAGCGCGCAAGCATTCGCCCTGCAGATTGCGATCGAGCACATGCGGCGGCGCAAGGGCAACGCGGCGGGCGTCGCGGTCTGGCAGTTCGATGACTGCTGGCCCTCGATTTCGTGGAGCGTCGTCGATTACTACGGCACACCCAAGCGCGCGTATGAAGAACTGAAACGGTTGTACTCGCCAGTCTTTGCCTCATTCGATTACGCGCTGCAACCGCGCCGCGCCGGTGATCGCGTCCGCGGCGAGTTGTGGCTCATCAACGATTTGTTTTCGTCATTCCAGAACGCAGAGTTGAGCGCGAACCTGAATGGTAAGGAGATTTTCAAACGCCGCGTCCACATCGCGCCGGATTCTACGACGCGCGTCGACACGCTGGAAGTGACGCTCGATCAGGGCGAGAACGTTTTGCGGCTAAAAGTGAACTGGGGACCCGTCACGATGTCGGAGCACGAGTACGATTTGAATTTCTGCGATGCGGGCGAGGTCAACGCGGTCGGCGCGCTGCTGGTTGCCATTGGCAAGAGATTGATGAGGTGATACCTGAAAGGAGTCTTTGAAATGACAGCATTAGCTATTGAGACGAGACAGAAAAAGTGGCTATCTGATCTAAGTACCGCGATTTGGAAACATCTTGGAACTAAACAAAAGTATTTGAGGTTGAAGCAAGCAAATCTCGGCCAACGCTCCGTCAAAAATACCCGAACTGCTGGGTTATATATTGTCATCGCCAATACAACTCAAAGAGGCAAAAGGGTCGAATTAGAACTGTGGCTAGACCAGTATTTTCGCCATGGACAACTCGACCTATCCTATTGGTTGCATTTTGCCAACGGCAAAGATCGACAAGCCATCCTCGCGAAGAAACATTTCAGCGATGACGTTGTTCCCATATCGGACAAACACCGCCGTACCGAAACAATAGGCCGCAAAGCCTACGTCCACTTGAAAGATTCTCAGAAATACCAAGAGATAATCCTTGACAAGGGATGGAGAGATGGTGATTATCTGGGAAAGGTATGGAACCACCAATTCAAGAATACCGACACCCTATCCAAGAAGTTTCCCGTAGATGTTGCCGATTTCTTTGAGTATATATTGACGACAATCGCACAGCCTTTAGATGTGGAAGTTACAGAAGGAAAAAGAGTAGTACGGAAGATCGTTCAGATCGAGAGGAAATCCAAGGCGGCCCTCGCGCGGAAAATTGCAGACAACTTCACATGCAAAATCTGTGGTTTCAGTTTTGCCACGGCCTATCCTGGCATCGGCGACGGATTCGCCGAAGCACACCACAAGGTTCCCTTGGCAGGGTCAATCAAAGAAAGGGACATCAGTCCAAAAAACTTGGTCACGGTTTGCGCCAATTGTCATCGGATGCTTCATTGGGGAAAGAACCGAAGTGTCAATGAGGTGAGAGTTGCTTTTACGAAAGGCAAGAAGTCTCAGCGCAAACCGCTATGAAAATCGCGTTCAACGGCGTATTCTGGAATCAGCCGGCGACCGGCAGCGGGCAGTACCTGCGCGCGCTGCTGCCCACGCTCGAGCGGCGCGCGCCAGACATTGAGGTCGCGGTCATTGCGCCGAAAGCCGGCGGCAACCTCGCCAAGCTTTGGTTCGAGCAAGTCGCGTTCGCGAACGCGTGCCGCCGCGAACGCGCCGACATCGCGCACGTGCCCTACTGGGCGTCGCCGTTCTTCCCGCCGACGCGCACCGTCGTCACTATCCACGATTTGATTCCGCTTCTTCTGCCGGCGTACCGCGGTTCGCCGCTCGTGCGCGCGTACACGCGCCTGGTCGCGGCGAGCGCACGCCGCGCCGACGCGGTAATCGCCGATTCGCAATGCAGCGCGCGCGACATCGTCCAGCATCTTGGAATCGATGCCGCGCGCGTGCGCGTCGTCTATCTCGCCGCGGATCCGCGCTATCGACCGATTGACGATACCGCCGCGGTGCGTCGCAAGTACGCGTTGCCGGACAAGTATCTCTTGTATCTTGGCGGATTCGATCAGCGCAAGAACGTGCGCGTCATGATCGAAGCGTTGGCGCGTCTGGCGGAATTTTACGCCGCGGGCTATCGACTCGTATTGGCGGGCGTCAACCTAGGCGCGGACTCGGCGTTCTTTCCGAATCCGCAACGCATCGCGCGCGAGGTGGGATTGCCGGATAACGCGCTGCAGTGCCTCGGCTGGATCGATGAGGACGACAAGCCCGCGCTGTACGCCGGCGCAGCCGCGTTCTTGTTCCCCTCGTCGTACGAAGGCTTTGGTTTGCCGCCGCTCGAAGCGATGGCGTGCGGCGCGCCGGTGATCTGCTCGAACGCGTCATCGCTCCCGGAAGTCGTGGGTGATGCGGCGATGCTCGTCGATCCGCGCGACGTGGGTGCGTGGGCGGATGCACTGCGCGCCGTGTTGACCGACGCCGCGCGGCGCGTGGCAATGCGCGAGCGCGGCATCGCCCAATCGAAAAAATTTTCCTGGGACCGCGCGGCGGACGAGACGCTCGGGGTATATCGGTTGGTAGCATCGTAGAGACGCGTCGCTGCGCGTTCGACACGCCCGGCGATCTGGTGTACAATGGAATCGAGGTGACACGATGAACAATATCTTAGAGACCGCGCCGATCTCGATAGTGCGGCGCAACCACGGCATTGAGCATGCGACGGTGCACATCCTGACCGCGCGCGATCCCAGCACGCAGCTGATCGGACGCGCGGATACGACCGGTTTTAACATCTACGGCAATATTCCGACTGACGCGCTCGTCTCCGCCGCGCACGAGGCGCTGGCGCGCTTGCAAAGCGGCGAGAGCGCGCTGGCGGTTCATCCACGTTGCGGCACCAACCTGCTCGTGGCGGGGCTGCTCACCGCGGTCGCCGCCGCGCTCGCGCTCGGGCGCAAACCCAGCATCCGGAAGATTCCGGACGTCATCCTCGCGACGACGTTCGCCGCGTTCATCGCGCAGCCGCTCGGAATGACGCTGCAAGAACGCGTGACCACATCGCCCGACGCCATCGGCGCGCGCATCGTTGGCGTGCGGCAGTTACCGATGGGACAGATCAAAGCGCAGCACGTCGACATTGAGTGGAATTGACTCTGGATGTACTATATTCTTCACGGCGAAGACGAATTCTCGCGAACCGAACAGGTACGCAAATTCCGCGCGCAGATGGGCGATCCGCAGTTCGCCGATCTGAACACGGCGTGGTTTGACGGACGCAAAGCAACGCTCGGCGAATTGCAGCACACGTGCGACGCGATACCGTTCCTGTCGGACCGGCGGCTCGTCATCGTCGAAGGAATGCTCGCGCGATTCGATCCGCGGCGCGGCAAGAGCGACGAAGAGGGCGAAGAGACGGTCGAGGAAGCGAACCCGGTGCTGGCGAAGGATTTGAAAGAATATCTCACGCGATTGCCGGAGACGACGCGCCTGGTCTTCGTCGAATCGAAAACGCTGGCGAAGAATAATCCGATTCTGAAACAGGCGGAGAGCGACAAGAAAAACGCGCACGTCAAGGAATTCGAGGAACCAAAAACACGCGACTTGCCCAAGTGGATTCGCGAGCGCGTCAAGGAAAAGGGCGGCGCGATCGAGCCGGACGCCGTAGAGGAACTTGCCGCGCACGTTGGTACCGATCTGCGACTGATCGACAACGAGATCGAAAAATTGCTGACGTACCGCAATGGGCAAGCGATCCGCGCCCAGGACGTGCGCGCACTCGTCGCGTCGGTGCGCGAGTCAGACGTGTTCGCGCTGGTCGATGCGTTGGGACACCGCGAGACCGGCGCGGCGCTGAAACTCTTGCACGCGCAGTTCGATCACAACGCGGCGCCGGGTTATCTGCTGTCGATGATCGTGCGCCAGTTCCGGCTGCTTCTGCAAATGAGAGACCTCGCCGCGCGCGGCAAGACGCTCGACGCGGCGCGCGAACAGCTCAAACTGCATCCGTTCGTCGCGGAGAAGACGTGGAAGCAGTCGCTGAATTTCACCTTGCCGCAACTCGAAGCCATCTACCAAAAGCTGCTCGACGTCGACGTTGCCATCAAGACCGGGCGCAGCGAACCGATTGTCGCGCTGGATGTACTGATCGTCGAACTAACCCGATAGAAAACGGCGACGCACCTACAGGTGCGTCGCCTCCAGTTCAATGCCGATGCCTCGCGCATCGGCTTTTGTATTATCCCGTCGCCGGCATGATCGACTGGGCAATCTGAAGGCGATTTCCGTCCGGGTCGTAGAAATCAGCATAAACGACCGCGCCGGGAACCTCTACGGGATCGTCGCAGCGCACGCCCTTGGCGCGCAAACGCGCAACTGCGTCGCGGACATTCGGGCAGGTGAAGACCACCGTTGCGCCGCCGGCGCCGGTGGACATCGGATCAGAACCACGCCATTGGCTGATGGCGAGCTGGGCTTGGTTCGGATAGCCGTACTGAATCCACCCTATTGGCTCCATCGCCTCAGCGACTGGCAAGCCAAGCGTTTCACCATAAAACTTTTTGGCGCGTTCAAAATCGGATACGTTGTAGGAAGCAAGACCCAGATCGTACACGTCAGGCGTCCAATGCGGCGGCGCGGCGCGCTTGGTCTTGGTTGTGCGTTTGGTCGGACTCATCGTATTTCCTCCTTTTCGAGAATGAATGGGTTCAATCGATCTATTCATCGCCGATAATCTTGAAATCGCGCGGTGCGCCCCCGTCTGGCGCGCCGGGTGGCAGATAGAATTGGTTTTGAGGGAAACCATACGGCGACGGCGCGGGCGGCGGCGCACTGACCACCAGAATCTGCGGCGGTTGCGGCGCATACCGATGCGCACCCACCTCATACCCCGCCCCATACGGGGCGTCCCGCGGCTCGTCGCTGCGCCCCCAGTTCTTGCTCGCCGCAATCACCAACGCGATGCTCACGGGCACACTCGCACTGATTCCGCACACCGCTCCCACTACCACCGCCATCGCCTCACTCGACAAGCGATTCCCCACGATCACCGCCAACGCCACCGCAAACGCAATCCCCGCTAGAATGATCCCATTCCGCATCGCTCTACCTCTATTCCTGATTTGCGATTGCCGATTGGAAAACCCGCATCGCGAAATCCGCTTCAATCGAAAATCGAAAATCTGAAATCGAAAATTATTTGATCCGTCTCAATCGTCCCATCCCGCGCGCTACCCAGCCCGCTTCGTGCGTCGCCCCGCGCGGCATCACCTTCGCCGCCAGATCACGCACGTCCACCTGTGCGGCTTGAAAGCGAATCACCTGCCCGCCTGCGATCAGCAGGAAATCTCCGCGCCCCGCCAGCTTCTCCGCTCC
>DAIDTM010000029.1 GCA_027457205.1 Anaerolineae bacterium
CCCACGGTCTTTCGCGACGATCCGGTGCGGCTGCTGCGCGCGCTGCGGTTGATCGGCGAACTGGGTTTCGCGCTCGAACCGCGCACCGAAGACTGGATGCGCGGCGACGCGCCGCTGATGGCGTACGCGTCGATGGAGCGCGCGCGCGACGAGTTCTGCAAGATTCTCGCGCAGGAAAATTCCGTCGCGTCGCTGCGGCAGATGGACGATTTGGGGTTGCTCGCCGCATTGCTGCCCGAAATCGACGCGCTCAAGAGTGTCACGCAGTCGCCGCCGCACGTCTACGATGTTTTTGAGCACACGCTGCGCGTTGTCGACGAGTTGGTCAAGATTCAAACGCGCGATTATTCCGACGCCGCCAACGGCGAGTTTGCGGCGGAACTGCAATCGCATTTTGCCAAACCCGTTTCGGCGGACCACACGCGCGGCATGTTGCTGCGCCTTGCCGCGCTCTTGCACGATGTGGCAAAGCCAGCAACGCGGTCGGTGGACGCGGAAGGCAACATCCATTTCTACGAGCACGAGCGGCGCGGCGTAGAGATGAGCAACGCGATCATGCGGCGGATGCGCTTTAGCAACGACGAAATCGAAATCGTGACGCGCGCGGTACGCGAGCATTTGCGCCCAGCGCAGTTGGCGCGCGAATCACGCGTGTCGAATCGCGCGGCGTACCGTTTCTTCCGCGACGCCGGCGATGCCGGCATCGATACGTGCGTGCTGGCGCTGTCAGATGGACGCGGTAAGGCATCGTCAGTTGACGCGCCGTCAGACGCGGCGCAGCGCGCGACGAATGCCGCACTGCTCGACCGCTATTTCCACGCGCCGGAGACTGTGATCGCACCGCCGGCGTTGATCGACGGTCGCACGCTGATGAGCGAATTGAAAATGGATGCTGGACCGCGCGTCGGCGAATTGCTGGAGGCGATCCGCGAGGCGCAAGTGGAAGGCGAAATCAAGACGCGCGAAGATGCGCTCGCGTTTGCGCGAAAAACCCGGACGGAAGAGCGAGGACGGTAGACGGAAACGTCCGTCATCCGTCCTCCGTCATCGGTCGAACCATGGAACTCCAAGTTGCCGCTGCCAAAGTCTCCAAGTACGCCGTGCGGGAATCGGGCGATACGCTCGAGATGATCGAACGACCGCACGGCGGTTTGTCGTTTGTGCTGGTCGATGGGCAGCACACCGGGCATGGCGCGAAACAGGTATCGAATCTGGTAGCGCGCAAAGCGGTCTCGCTCCTGGCGGAGGGTGTGCGCGACGGCGCGGCAGCGCGCGCGGCGCACGATTATTTGTACACGCAGCACGATGGCAAGGTCTCGGCGGAAGTACACATCGTTTCTATTGATCTCGTCAGCAAGTCGATTGTGATTTCGCGCAACAGCCATTGCCCGGCAATCGTCGGAGACGCGCGCGGTGTTCATCTGCTCGACCAGCCCTCGGAGGCGATTGGCGTGCATCGCCGAATGAAGCCGATCATCGCGGAACTGCCGCTGGAACCGCGCACGACGGTCATCGTCTTTACCGATGGCGTACTGGACGCCGGCGTACGGTACGGGCAATCTTTCGACGTCGTCGCGTTCGTTCGAGCACAGCTGGGCGATTCAA
Source organism: Anaerolineae bacterium (assembly GCA_027457205.1). Classification (GTDB taxonomy): domain Bacteria; phylum Chloroflexota; class Anaerolineae; order UBA4142; family UBA4142; genus DAIDTM01. Next base: position 1,606 of record DAIDTM010000029.1, read on the forward strand.
GTCTCGGCGCGCAAGCGCTGGCTGATGCGATCATGGCGCGTGCGGTGGAATTGGATCGCGGCAGGCCGGGCGACGATACGAGCGTGCTCGTCGTGCGGGTGGTGCCCCGCGCGAGCGCGGACGACGCGCGGCGGTTGGCGGTGCGTTTTCCGATTGAGTGAAGCGAACGCGGTCGCGCGGCGAGCTGCGTTCGTTCGTCATAGGGCGAAATGAAAATCGGCATCGTCGGTCCGTGCGCGGCAGGCAAGACGACGTTAGAGGGAAACCTGCGGCGGCTCGGTTACGACGCGCACGCGATCGGGCAAGAACATTCTCAGGCGCAGATGATGTGGCGGCAGCTGACCGATCCGGATATTCTGATCTACCTCGACGCGGCGCTGCCCACGGTCTGCGCGCGGTTGAACGTGAACTGGGAGCAGAATTACATCGACGAGCAGGCGCGGCGGCTGACCGACGCGCGCGCTCACGCGGATTTCACGCTTGCGACGGACGACCTTTCGGGCGCAGAGGTTGCGGCGCGCGTCGTCGCGTTTTTGGAATCGATTCGCGTATTTCCCTCTCCTGCCGACAGCAAGTCCTGAGTCATCGACCACCCTCCACAATGCCCCGTTCAATTTGCCTCTTTCGCTTAATTCGTTTATAATCGCACAGGTTTTGTAGATATCCTCTCGTCTCGGAAAGGCATCGATGCGCGAACGCAACTACATGTTTCTCGTCGGGATTATTTTCATTGCGCTGATTGCGGGATGGATCGACCTGCCGGGTAATCCCGGCCTGCACGTCGGTCCCATTTCCAAAGACATCAAAGTGCACGAAGGATTGGATTTGCAGGGCGGCTTGCAGGTCTTGTTGCAAGCGGATACGCCCGACTGCGCGACCGTCTCCAACGATGCGATGGACGCGGCGAAAGCCATCGTCGAGAACCGCATCAACGGACTGGGCGTGACCGAGCCGTTGATTCAGCGATCGGGGCAGTGCCGCATCGTCGTTCAATTGCCGGGGATCAGCAATCCGGATGAGGCGATCAAAACGTTTGGCGGCACCGGGCTGCTAGAGTTTATCGACGCGGGCGACACGCCGCTGACCGAAGGTCAGACGGTGCAGACCACTGGTCCGTCCACCGTGGTTGTGCCGGGTCAGCCGACGCCTACGCCCGGCGGTGCAACCGCCACGGTCGTTCCCACCGCCGTCCCAACGGCTGCTCC
>DAIDTM010000030.1 GCA_027457205.1 Anaerolineae bacterium
ATTTTTCCCTCCGAGACGATTTAGGATTTCAGATTTATGATTTCAGATTTGCGGTTCGCCTCGCGCCAACGCCAAATCCGAAACCTAGAATCCGAGAAAAGGTGTAATTCGCACCAGAAAGTCGTGTATCGGTTCCAGTGCCAGCCCCGCTGGAAGCCACACGAAAACGAAATTCCAGCGAATCAATCCGTTCAGACTGCCGCCTGGCGAGTTGGCGTAATCCCACGGTTTCTTGCCGGTGATTTTCCAGATCAGCCAACCGCTGATGTATTCGACTAGCCAAAAGCCGATGAGATAAACCACCCCGCGGACGAGAACGAATTGGGCGCGCAATGCGTCGTGCAGCGGCTCGTACAGAAACGCGATCGATCCGTACAGCGGGAAAGCCCAGAGCGATGTCTCGCCCATCAGCAGCCAATCGCGCGCAACGCCCGTCACGCGCTTGCGGACTGCCGTCCACACGATTTCGCTGCACCAGCCGAGCGCGCCATAGATGAAAAATCTGATTTCCAATTTCTATCGTCCAACGTCCAGCACCGCCGCTCCGCGAATCTGACTTGCCTTCAGCATCTGCAACACGCGGTTCGCCTCGCGCAGCGGGAACATTTCGACTTCTGTCCGCACCGGGATTTCTGCCGCGACCTTGAGCAGTTCTTCCGCGTCCTGCCGCGTGCTGTTCGCCACGCTCCGAATCGTCCGCTCGTGATAAAGCAGGTTGTAATCGATCTGCGGAATCGGCGTGCTATAAATACCGGCGTGGGCGACCGTCCCGCCTTTTCGCATCACGCGCAGCGCGTCGAGTACGAGCGCGCCCACCGGCGCGAAGACGATCGCGCGGTCGATCAGCTTGGGCGGCGTCTCTTCCGCGCCGCCTGCCCACGCCGCGCCGAGTTCGCGCGCCAGCCGGCGGTGTTCTTCGCCGCGCGTGAACACGTACGCCTCGCACTGCCAGTGCCGCGCGATTTGCAGCGTGATGTGCGCGCTCGCGCCAAGACCAAACAAGCCGATGCGCTCGCCGCGCTGCAAATCGCTCAGTCGCAGCGCGCGATAGCCGATGACGCCGCCGCACAATAGCGGCGCGGCTTGCGCGTCGGCGAATACGTCAGGAATTTTGTACGCGAACTTTTCGTCGACGATGGTGTATTCCGCGTAGCCGCCGTCGACGTGCTGACCGGTAAAGCGTGCGTTCTCGCACAGATTTTCTTGACCGCGCTTGCAAAAATCGCACACGCCGCACGTCCAGTTCAGCCACGGCACGCCCACACGGTCGCCGACGCGAAACCGCGTCACGTCGCGTCCGGTCTGATCGACCATGCCGACAATCTGGTGTCCCGGTATCACCGGCAGTTTTGGCAGCGCGATCTCACCTTCGACCGTGTGCAGATCGGTGTGGCACACGCCGCACACGCTTACCGCAATCCGGATTTCGTTCGCGTGCGGCGTCGGCGTCTCGACCTGGGCGGACTCTAGAGGATTTTCGTCAACGGGTCTGGCGCGGCGCAAGACCATGGCGTTCATCTGAACATTTCAACGTTTCAACGTTCTCACGATTTGCTTTTCACTAGCAGCGTCCACCTGCCCTGCTGCACCGATTCGCCGCGCTGATTGACCACGCGCGCGTCAAAGACCACAAATCCGCCGCCCGCGGCGCGCATCGCTTTCGCCTGCTTGACTTTGGCAACGACGTGAATCGTGTCGCCGATCTTGATGGCACCTTTGAATTTCCATTCCAAGCCAGTGAACGCGATGACGGTACCATCGACGAAACCCAGTTGCATCGCCAGCCCGGTGGCAACCGACAAGCCCAGCAGTCCGTGCGAGATGCGCTCGCCGAACGGCGTCGTCTTGGCGTACTCGGCGTCCGTGTGAATCGTGTTGTAATCGCCGGAAACGCCGGCGAAATTCACAATGTCGGCTTCCGTGATCGTGCGCCCCTGCGTGACCACTTCCGTGCCTTCCGTGAATTCTTCAAAGTACATCCCGCGCGGTTGATAGGCGTTGGTCATCTCTACTCTCCAATCTCCGACATCTAGTTTTTGAACGCGTCGCGACCCGCGTACTCCGCCGCGTCGCCCAGTTCCTCTTCGATGCGGAGCAACTGGTTGTACTTTGCCACGCGCTCGCTGCGCGCCGGCGCGCCGGTCTTGATCTGCCCGGCGTTCGTCGCGACAACGAGATCGGCGATGGTCGTGTCTTCCGTTTCGCCGGAGCGATGCGAGACGACCGCGCTCCACGCCGCGCGGTGCGCCATATCGATCGCGCTCAGCGTCTCGCTCAACGTACCGATTTGATTCAGCTTGATGAGAATCGAATTCGCGACGCGCGCGGCGATGCCTTTCTTCAGTCGCTCGACGTTCGTCACAAAGAGGTCGTCGCCGACGAGTTGGATTTTATCGCCGAGGCGTTTGTTCAATTCCGCCCAGGCGTCCCAATCGTCTTCCGCCAAACCATCTTCGATAGAAATGATCGGATACTTGCTGCACAGGTCGGCGTAGAAATCGATCATCTGCGCGCCAGTGAGGATGCGCCCCTCTTTCCGCAGATTGTATTTTCCGCCTTCGTAGAATTCCGACGCGGCGGGATCGAGGCAGATAAAAATTTGCGTGCCGGCTTTGTAGCCAGCTTTGTCAATCGCTGTCAGAATCACTTCGATCGCTTCGGCGTTCGATTTGAGCGCGGGCGCAAAGCCGCCTTCGTCGCCGACGTTCGTGCTGTACCCCATGTCCTTCAAAACTTTTTTGAGCGATTGGTAAATGTCCGCGCCCCAGCGCAGCGCTTCGGAGAAATTCGTCGCGCCCGCCGGCGCGATCATAAATTCCTGAATGTCGGTCGATTGCCAGTTGGTGTGCGTGCCGCCATTGAGAATGTTCATCATCGGCACGGGCAGTACGCGCGCGCGCACGCCGCCGAGGTAGCGATAGAGCGGTAGTTTTCTCGATTCCGCCGCGGCTTTCGCCACCGCGAGACTGACGCCGAGGAGCGCGTTCGCGCCGAGGTTGCTTTTGTTCGGCGCGCCGTCCAGTCCGATGAGCAGCGCGTCGATCATCTCTTGCTCCAGCGCGTCCCAGCCGACCAGTTCATCGGCAATCACTGTGGTGACGTTCTGTACAGCTTTTAGAACACCTTTACCGCCAAAGCGATACTTGTCGCCGTCGCGCAGTTCGACGGCTTCGTGCGCGCCGGTCGACGCGCCGCTGGGCACCGCCGCGCGTCCGAACGCGCCGTCTTCCAGGCGCACATCGACTTCGACCGTGGGGTTGCCGCGCGAGTCCAGGATTTCTCGCGCGACGATTTCTTCAATGATGGACATGTCCAATTGCTCCTTGGGTAGTCATCCAAAATTGTCGGGAGATTCAAAACCTCTCTTGCATGGTTGCTACTCCATCGCGTATGCGCGCGTGTGCGGTCCAAAGGTCAGAAATAGTACCGTCTTGTCCGCGAGTCCTTCGCAAAAGCAGAACTGACATTCAGTTACGCGGCGGCACTCTTCGCAAATGACAAAGATGATTCGAAAGTTGCGGTCAATGCGGAGACTGCGACAGCCGCGCAGATTCAGATGACCACTCCTATCGTCCAGGTACTCGGTGTTGTGGTACGGGTCTTGAAGGATGCGCTCCAGTTTGCGGTCGACGCGCGCGCGAAGGTTGGCGTAGCGCCGATAGTTCTCACTGAACAGTTTGGCGTATTCGTCCGCGTAGGGAAAGGTTCCCTTAATCATGGAGCGCTTCCTCGCGTGATAGCAATTTGACCTTGCCCGTCTGCGACTCGCTCAAAATCTGTTCCATGTCCAGATAGAGTGGAGAACCTGGCTCCAGGTAGATCACCCCAGGTTTCTTCGCTGCCGCCCGCACCAACTCTTCGCGCACGATTTTGCGAATTACTGGCTCAAGCGCGCGCACGAGTTTTCGTGTGTCAAATGACTCTACCGGTTGAACACGTGTCCTCATTCTTCACCTCATAAAATATTCATACCCAAATTCCCGGAATCGTCTTGCCGCACCTGGGGCACTTGCCATCGCGCGTCACGCGCACTTGCGGAATGCGATAGCCGTAGCGCTCGACGAGGAGCGTGTTGCATTTGGGGCAGTACGTGTTCTCGTAATTCTTGACGTAGCCCGGCAGGTTGCCAGCGTAAACATAGTGCAGCCCGGCTTCCTGCCCGATCTCCGCCGCGCGGATGAGCGTCGCCGCGGGCGTATAGCCGGTATCCGTCATCTGATAGTCCGGATGAAACGCGGTGACGTGCCATGGAATGTCCGGTGAGACGGAGCGGATGTACTGCGCGGCGTCCATCAACTCCTCGTTCGAATCGTTGAAGCCGGGAATGACGAGCGTGACCACTTCGAGCCAGAAACCCATTTCCTTGACGCGCTGGATCGAATCGAGAACGACTTGCAGCGGCATACCGAGCTTGCGATAGTTCTTGTCGCGCATCGATTTCAAGTCGATCTTGTAGCCGACGACGTAGGGTCGAATGTACTCCAGCGCCTCGCGCGTCGCGTTGCCGTTTGAGACGTAGACGCCGCGAATGCTGTGCTGCTGCGCGACCTTGAAAACCTCGACCGCCCATTCGCTCGTGATGAGCGGCTCGTTGTACGAGCTGCCGATGAGTTGCGCGCCGGTGCGCCGCGCCGCCGCGACAATTTGCTCTGGCGTCACGCGCTCTGGCATTCCGCCGGCGTCCGCGTCACGCAGCGTCTGCGAAATGTCCCAGTTCTGACAATTCTTGACGAGGAAAAAGTTGGCGAGGTAGTTGTGTTCCTCATCCACTTCCATATTGTAGACGGCGCCATCGAAATTCTCAGAGGCAATTTCACGGAGCGGGACAAGGTAATAATCTTCTGCCTCGCGCCAACGCCGTGGGACGGCGTCGCTAGTGTACCATACCACCGTAAATTGCCGCTTGGCTTGTTTGACCAAACGTCCCTGTATTTTTTTCTCCGCCGGCAGTGTGTTCTCATACAACGACGGCAAATAGCCCACCTTGAGCGCGAGATACGCGATTCCATAGGCAAGATCTGCTGATATGGTCGTGACACTGATTTTGCCATTCGGATAGCGGTGACCATCGCCTTGGATGTACGCGTCTAGGAAACTCTCAACAACATTGCGCGGGGCGTCGAAGAAGTGCGGTGGCACGCGCTTGTCGCTGGCTCTGGAACCGCAAAGGCTTTGGAACAAAACGGCAACCGACGACTTGGAAACTGCCACTGTTCGTGTAGTTTCACGTTGAAGCACAGGCGCATCGATGCCAAACACTTGACGCATCAATCTCTGGGTTTCAGCAGCCAAGCGCGCTTCCGTAGGCCCAAACGAGAAAGATAAATCGAAACTGTTGGGTCGAGACTTGTCTTTGGTCACACTGCCTTCAGCACAGTAGTAGCCGAATAGCCGCGCGAGTGAATCCGTCAAAGGAATGACCGACGGGATTCCGGGTCGTCTCTCTTTCCAAAAACGCACTGTGTTATCT
>DAIDTM010000031.1 GCA_027457205.1 Anaerolineae bacterium
ATGCGGCTAGCTGCCTGCAGCACCGCGCGCTGAAACGGTCCGATCGCCGACCAATCGAGCGGCAGCCCAAAGGCACGGCGGCGTCCCGCAGCGTATTCCTTCAGCTCGCGCAGCATCTCCCCTGGCGCGTCCGCGCGCAGAACGCCGTCGGGATACGCGCGCTGCAAATCGCGCAACGCGTGCGCCCGCGTCGCGCGCGGCAGCTGCAGCCAAGTCAATCCGCGCGTCGTCCACGCCAAGCCAATCCAGCCGATGCGTGTTTCGACGACCGCCAAATTCGTTTCCTGCAATGATTCCAAAAGTCGAGCGCGAATTGCCGCGCGCTGCTGCGCTGCCGGTATCTTTTCAAACGTTCGCATCTCCGTCAGCGTCCGCGAGAGCGAAACCAAACTAGCGTCATGTTCGATCTGTTTTTCCAATGCACTCCGTTCATTTCTGCGGTTTGCGCTCATTCTTTCTCCCGCATTTCGTCATTCAATAGCACGCGCAACTTTTTCAGCGCGCGATGTAATCGCACATAGGCATTGTTCGGCGTACACTCCAACGTCAGCGCGATTGCCTTCCCATCCAATTCATCGAAAAATGCGAGCAAGAGAATCTCGCGGTCGCGCTCGCCCAAGCGCGCCAGCGCGCGTCGCACCGCCGCGTACTCCTCTTGCGTCTCAATACCGTCGTGCCCGTCGTCCGTCGCGCCCACGGTCTCAGCGCCAAGTTCGACATGCGCCCGGGGATCGCGATAGAAATCCGCCACACGCCGCGCAGCGATGCGGTATAACCACGCGAGAATCGGCTTGCCCTGCCAGCGCACGCGTCGGATACCGCGCAGCGCGTCTTCAAATACGCTCGCGGCGATGTCTTCCGCCGCCGCGCGCGTTCCGACGCGTCGATACGCGTACGCGTAGATGCGGTCGTAGTACGCGTCGAACATCGCGCCGAAACCGGCGGCGCTGGTCTGCGCGCGTTCGAGCAACGCCCGTTCACCGGCTGATGGCATTCGGCTCCAGACTGAGGGCGAACAATTCGTCCTGCGGAGTGCTGCTCTCGAAATTGAGCAGCCAGCGCTTCCGCCATAGACCACCGCCATAGCCGGTGAGACTTCCATCGCTGCCAATGACACGATGACACGGAATAATGATAGGGACCGGATTCTGGCCATTGGCTCTGCCCACCGCTCTGACGGATTCGCGCGTCCCTACCGACATGGCAACGTCGAGATATGAGACCGTCTTACCAAAAGGAATCTTTTGCAATTCGCGCCAAACCCTTTTCTGGAATTCGGTCCCTTGGAGGTCCAACGTGAGCGAGAATTACTTTCGCCTGCCCGTAAAGTATTCATCCAACTGCGAGACACAATCTTGCAAGACGGGCGGTGCGGCGAGATCGTCCTCGACGTCATCGTCGACGAACAAAATGGATGATACACCGTTCGCGCTGCCGGTGATTTCTAATACCCCGATCGGCGAGCGATAATATCCTGTGAAAAGTTCACTCATCATCTAGTCTCCGCTTTCTTACGAACGTAGAGCAGCTTTTCAACGCGCGCGACGACCTGACTTTTCTCATCGACCACATCCACCACAAATGTCGGCTCGACTTTTTCTCCGGCGTCCGCGCGCTGCTTGATCTCGGCGACGCGTTCTGGCGGCATCTCGAACGTTGCCGTCACTTTGCCACGCCCTGGACGCAGGAATTGAATCGTTGCCGCCTTGTCCCAGACAATATATCCATCGCCCAGGTGATGCATCAGCATGAGCATAAAAAATGGATCGCACATCGCGTAGAGCGATCCGCCAAAGTGCGTGCCCACCGCGTTGACGTTTAGCCGCGTCAGTTTCATTGCCACCCGCATCGTCCGGAAATCGGGCGCGGTATAGATCACGCGGATGCCTGCGCCGAGAAACGGGGGATAAAAATTTATCCACTTGAGACGACGATAGAAATTCTTGTTCACGCGCGCTCCAACTGGTTTATCGTGTATTCGCGCAAAATCTTACATCACCTTGCGGTTCTAACTCGACGCGCTGGAATAATGTTTGAGAGCGAACGTCCAAACACGATTCGAGATGACGAACAGTCCGATCGCCAACGCGAATCCGATCATCGTCGTCGTCTGATCGATCCGCCCGAGCAGCGCGCTTGCCGGAAACGTCGTCACGAACGCGATGGGCACGACGAAGGTCAGTACGGCGCGAATGATGCCGCGGTAGATCGTTACCGGATACCGACCGGCTTCGTAGAAACCATAGAACAGTTCAGTAAAATTATCCAGCTTGACAAACCAGAACGCCAGCGACACCATCATCAGCCACAGCGAGTAGACGATGGCGGTTGCCGCGAAAAGCATCAGGACGAAGAGCGCGATCTGTCCCATCGTGGGCACGATGTCCATCTGCCGCAGCGCGTAGACGATCAATGCCAAACCGATGATGACATCGGACAAGCGCCAGATCACGATGTTCCGCAAACTCGCGATGAATTGCGCGTTGACCGGCTTGGTCAAGACGAAATCGAACGTTCCGTCGCGAATCTGGTCAAGCACTGCGCCGACGTTCGGGCGCAAGAGCGCTTCCATTACGCCGCTGAACAGCGTGAACAGCGCGACGACCATGAGGACTTCGGGCCAACTCCAGTCGCCCAGCCGGTCGGTGTGCAAGAAAAAAATCGCGACGCTCACAATCGCCCACGCCAGCCAAAACACATTCATAAAAACGTTGGCGAGAAATTCGACGCGGTATTCCAGTTCGCTCAGGAACGAATATTTGTAAAAGATGCCGAGTAATCTCACGTACCGCATACGTTTATCTTTCGCTTTACGCCCCGAACGCGCTGAACTGTCGAATCCCGCGCCGCCAAACCCAGCGATAAAGAATGACTGACACGACGACCCAGAACAGCATTGCCGCAAAACCGTCCGCCAAATCGGTTGGTGTCAGACGTCCCGAAACGATCTCCACCGGAAAGGACAACATAAATCGGAACGGCAGCCAATTGGCAACCGCCGTCACATTGGGTGGAAAAAGCGCGAGCGGCGCGATCATGCCTCCTAGCATTTCGGAGAGCGCAAACCACATATCGTTCAGCGCCATCGAATCGGAAACCCAAAACGCCAGCAGACCCAAGATGTACTGGGACAAGAATCGAATCAGCCACGCCGCTGCCAGCGCCGCGCCGAACAACACCAGATTCAGCAGCGTCACATCGTAGTGAATCGTCGGAAAGATCAGCCAGGCGATCAATGCCAGCGGGACCAGAACGACCGGGCGCATGATTTTATCCGCCAAGTTGGTCGAAAGATAATCGTGCAGCGGGTTGAGCGGATGTAAAAGTTTGATCGACAGGTCGCCGTGACGAATATCATACGCCAGCTCGTAAATGACCCACACGCTCGTCATCTGCTGGACGAACGCCAGCAACAGATAGTACGAGACGAAATCGCTCTGCGTGTACCCCGCCACCGGTCCACCCTCGGACATGGAAACCACACCGCGAGCATGACGAGCGGCATGACGTTGATGAACATCCAGATCATCATACTGGCGCGATACTCAAACATCGCGGCGATGCCGCGGCGCAGCAACGCGGCGTACTTGACCAGCATCAGTCTTCCTCCCCCTCGTCTTCGTCGCTCTCGCCGCGTTCGGCGCGCGCACGCGCCGCCTCTTCAAAGCCGCGCGTGATGACCTGCTCGATCGGCGGCTCTTCGATCGTTACATCCGCGATCGGCAGCTCCGCCAACATTCGCGCGGCGACGCCGGAGGTGGCATCACGCGGGACGAGCAGTTCAGCGCGCTGACCACGCGTCTTCACCACCTCGCCATACTCCTCCAGCCGGTGACCGTTCAACGTCTCCGAGAATTCGACGCGGATGAGTTTGTGCGGCGCGATCTTCTCTGCGAGCGCGTGCAGGTCGCCGTCGTACAACATCCGCCCATGATCGATCACGATGACGCGACGGCAGAGCGCGGTGACATCCGCCATATAGTGGCTGGTCAAGATGATGGTCGCGCGGTGCCGCTCGTTGTACTCGGTGATGAATTGGCGAATCTTGGTCTGCATCGTCACGTCCAAGCCAATCGTTGGCTCGTCTAGGAACAAGACTTGCGGTCGATGCAACAGCGCGGCGGCAAGCTCGCACTTCATCCGCTCGCCGAGCGATAGTTTGCGTACCTGTTTGTTCAGCAGCGGTTTCAGCTCCAGCAGTTCCGTGAGTTCATCCAGCGTTGACTTGAACTGCGCGTCGGGAATCTCGTAGATCGCCGCGTTCACCAAAAATGTTTCGATGGCTGGCAGGTCCCAATTGAGCTGCTGCTTCTGTCCCATCACGAGCGTGATCTTGCTCAAATACTCTTTGCGGCGTTCGCTCGGCGTAAAACCCAGCACGCGCGCGCTGCCGCTCGTCGGGTATAAGAGTCCCGACAGGACTTTGAGCGTCGTCGTTTTACCCGCGCCATTGGGACCGAGAAAACCAACAATCTCGCCCGCGTCGATGTGAAACGAAACATCGTCAACCGCTTTGACATCGGCGTATTTTCGCTTGACAAAAGATTTCACCGAGCCGATCAAACCCGGCTCTTTTTGGTGCACCTGGTAGTATTTGCAGAGATGCTCAACTTGAATTGTCACGTAGTACGATTCTCCTACAAGTCATCGTCTTGCCTGCGAGCCGAAAGTGTATCACAAAAACGCGAGGGCGTAAACATCGCGGTCAAGCCAAAACAAAAAGGCGGATCGAATCCGCCTTTCTCGCCTGATACGATACGCCCAACCCAGTCCTGCGAAGAGTTTCATGGCGATGCCGCGTCGATCCCGTGGATCGGCGCGTTCATTACTCCAATGCGCTCGTACGCGGCACGCGCCACCACACCCACAACGCAAAGCCGAGCGTGACGACCGCGCCCGCGATCAACGTTGCCGGCGCGCCCACCTGATCGGCTGCCGCGCCGGCGATCAGCGCGCCGACGGGCATCAGTCCGCCGAACGTCAGCGAATATACTCCCATCACCCGCCCACGGAATTCATCTTCCACATGCGTCTGCACCAGGATGTTCGCCATATTGAAGAGGACCATAAAGCCCCAGCCGACGATGAGGAGTGACAACAGCGATAGCGTCAAGGTATGAATCAGCGAAAAGAGAATGACTGCCAGCGGAAAGACCAAACTGCCGGTCGTCAAGAGTTTGCCTTTGAACTTGAAATGACCGAGCGCCGCGATCATCAGCGCGCCGATCAGCGAACCCGCGCCGCGCGCCGATTGCAACCAACCGTTCGTCGTGGCATCCCCGCCGAGCACGATCACTGCCCAATCCGGAAAGAGCGTGCTGTAACCCAAACCAAAGATGCTCGTCACGCTCACCAACGCAATGATCGTCCGAATGGTCGGATCGGCAAGAATGTAGCGCAATCCTTCCTTCAAGTCCTGCCACGCCGAGGTCACGCGCGCCCGCGTCACCATCGGCTTGATGCGCATCAGCAGCAACGCCGCAATGACCGCGAGGAACGAAATCCCGTTGATCGTAAAGCACCACGCCGGACCGAAGAGCGCGTAGGTGATGCCCGCGACGGCGGGACCGACCACCGTCGCGGATTGGAACATGGTCGCGTTCAGCGCAATCGCATTGCCCAGGTCTTCGCGCTCGACCATCTCGAGGACGAATGACTGGCGCGCCGGCGCATCGAACGCGTTTGCCACGCCGAGCAAGAATGCCAAAACGACGATGTGCCACGGCTGCACCAGTCCGGCAAAGGTCAGCGCGGCAAGAATGAACGCGAGAATCATCATCGAGGTCTGCGTAATGACCAGGAGAGTGCGGCGCGGCATCCGGTCAGCCACCACGCCGCCGTACAGCATAAAGATCCACGAAGGAATGCCAGACATAAAGCCGACCAAGCCGAGGTACGTGGGGGAATTGGTCAGTTGAAAGACGAGGAACCCTTGCGCCGTCGATTGCATCCACGTCCCCACCAGCGACGACAGTTGTCCGGCAAACCACAAGCGGTAGTTGCGATACTTGAGCGCGGCGAAAGTTCGATCCAGACTAAACAGCGGCACCGCGCGCATCGGTGTGGTCTCTTGCACACTGGCGAGCTGGGCGCGATCCTTCTGGGGCGTGTTGGAGTGTGTCATCGCGAGGATCACTCTGCCGGTTGCTGTGCCTGCGCTTGCTGCCGCCGATTCTCTTTGCCGCGCACGAGCGAAAAGCCCGCCGCGATCACACACAATACCGCCGAGACGAGGAACGCGTTCTGGATGCCGACGATGAACGCCTGCATCATCTCCGATCCCAGCGACACGTTGGTGCCGACGAACAACTGCATCATCACCTGACGCGGCAGACTGCCCGCTGCCACCGCCAGCGCGAGCGCGAA
>DAIDTM010000032.1 GCA_027457205.1 Anaerolineae bacterium
GTAACCGCGCGCGATCAAGCCGCGCACTTCGTCGACCAGCCCCGCCGCGATCATCTGATCGACGCGCGCGTTGATGCGCCGATAGAGTTCTTCGCGCGGCAGCGTCAACCCAATTCGCAGCACGCGATAGTTCGGCGCGTCGCGCGTTTGCTGCGCGCTGATCGGCGCGCCGGTCGTCTCGCACACTTCGATCGCGCGGACTACGCGCCGCTTGTTGCGCGGATCGATCTTCGCCGCGGCAGCCGGGTCAAGTTGCTGCAGGCGCGCGTACAACGCTGCCGCGTCCTCGCGGGCGAGCTCCGCGCGCCGCGCGTGGTTCGGGGCGACGCGCGGAATCACCAAGCCGTCCAAGACGGCGCGGACATACAGTCCGCTTCCTCCCACTAGGAACGGCACGCGCCCGCGCGCGTGGATGTCGGCAATCGCCGTGTAGGCAAGATACTGGTACTCGGACAGCGTGAACGACTCGTCCGGATTCACGATGTCGAGCAGATGATGGCGCACGCGGCGCTGTTCGTCCGCGGTTGGCTTCGCCGTACCAATGTCCATTCCGCGGTACACCTGCCGCGAATCGACGGAGACAATCTCGCCGCGAAATTCTTCCGCCAGTTTGATCGACAGCGCGGTCTTGCCAACCGCCGTGGGACCGAGAATGGCGATAAGTGATTGTTCCATCGGGTTTCAGATTGTTTCAGATTGTTTCAAATCGTTCACAACCTGAAACCCTATGAAACTATATCGAACAATTTGAAACAAGAGTCTCATTCCACTGCGCCTTTGATGACATCCATCCGCGCGACGCGCCCCGCGCGATCAAGTTCAATCGCGACCAGATCGACGCGCCAAGCGCGATCGGCATACTCGTCGTGCGCGTCCAAGAATTCTTGCGCGACCGTGAGGAGCCGCGCGCGCTTGCGCGGCGTCAACGATTCTTCGGGCGAGCCGAGCGCGTCGCCGCGCCGCGTGCGCACCTCAATGAACGCGAGACCGTCCGCGTCTTCGGCAATCAAGTCCATCTCGCCGACGCGCGTGGGGCTGCGCCAGTTGCGCGCGAGGATTTTGTAGCCGCGCTGCTCGAGGAACATCGCCGCGACGCGCTCGCCCGAGTCGCCCAGGTTTTTTCGTGCGCGAGTGGTCTTCATAGTTCAAAGGATGAAGGCGGTAGGATGAAGGATGAAAATCTCTCTTTGCATCCTTGCTTCATCCTTCATCCCTCATCCTTCATCCTTTCCAATATCCTCTCCGCCTCATCCAGCGCGGGTTTGTAGCAATGCGGCGGACCGTCACACCACGCGCGCTCTTTGGCGATTTCCGCGTGCTGGCGCGCCGAAGCACGATTGCCCGCATCCAACGCGAGGAGAGCGAGAAAATTGTGAATCTCCGCTTGCTTCAAGCGATACTCACAGCGGTCAGCGATAGCAAGCGCTTCTTCCGCGTGCGATTGCGCTTCCTGCGCGTTGCCGCGCGCGCGATGCCACCGCGCCCACGCGAGCAAAATGTCTGGCTCCAATTCTACGAGATTGATGCGGCGACAACGTGTGAGCGCTTCAGTGAGGTGTGTGACGGCGGCGTTCAGGTCTTTACCTTCCATCACTAGTGCTACAATTCTACGCCAAGTCAGTATCTCCAAGGACTACTTTGAGACGCGCAGTCCTTTTATTTCAGCGCTTCGCCAGAGACTCCGCATCAATTTACTGTAGCCATTTTCGTCAAACAGATCGACGTATTGCCATTTACGCACGCGTTCTGGAACATCGCATTTCTCAAGTCTGAGAGGAATTAGAAAGATAGCACCTTCGGGTTGTTCATCAGCCACATCCAAAGCAAATTTGATCTCTTTCTGAACATAGCCAACTTTGGTAGTTGAGGTGCGGGATAGACAAACAAGTACTATATCAGAGGCTTGTACCGCTTTCGGAATTTCTTGCTGCCAGTCCATACCAGGCAACAAATCTTCTTCATCAAGCCATGGTTCAATACCTTCCGCGCCCAATCGCCGATAAAGATCACGCACAGCAACTTTGTCTTCATGTGCATGACACAAGAATACACGTAAGGAACGCGATGTCTTGGGCTTGATAGGCGTTTCAGAAAAGTATTCTTGAACATGGAGTTGGGACTTTTCCCTATCGGTTGCAAGATCGTACAAATATCGGCGGAGTACAACGTGCATATTGTACATGTCGGTATTGGGATCGCGCGTGTATAAACCTCTCTCCTGCAAGACTGATAGGACTTGAGCAAGTTCGGCCTCGTTCCGAAAATCTTTCCCAAATTGAGTTTTGAGTGATCCCCAAGTGAGGGCATTGGGAATCAATGCAACTTGTCGGATTAGGTTTTTCTCGCGTATTGGAAGACTGTTATATGCGACATCGAGGATATGATGCTGACGCTGGACGAGGTCGGCGTGAACGTCGTGACGGGGCGCGGCGGCAATATCGCCAGGCGTGCGCGTGTCGCGCGCAATTAATCCCGAAAGCAGGCGCAGACTCAACGGATGATTGCCATACGCCTCGCACACGGTCGCGATCTCGGCAGGCGTGCCCTTCGTCACACCTTGCGCGCGCATAAACGCAATGGCATCTTCGCGTCCCAACTCTTTCAATTCGCGATCAAGAACACCCGCGAGCGGATTGCCCGCGCGGTCTTCGAGATCGCTCACCATCAGCCGCGATGTGAGTAGCACTTTGGCGCGCGTCGTTCCTGTCGCAATGTCTTTCAACAACCGCGCGGCGTCAGGTTCAACGCACGCTTGCGCCTCACGCCATGATTCGGTCGCATCGTCGCGCAGGTACGCCGCGTCGAGCCGCGCATACGCGCGCAGTTGCCGTTCGAATCCGTCAAGGACAAAGAGCACGCGTTTGCTCTGCAACTCGCGGCGCAATTCGAGCGCGCGGTCATAGGTTGTCGGCAAACGCGCCGCATCAATGTCGTGACCGCTGACGTACTTCAACGCCTCGTCAACAAATTTCGCGAACGACGCTTCACCCTCGTAGAACGACCACCACATGACGCCGATCTGTCCTATGCCCGTGACAGGAGAGGGGAGAACGTCTTGTTTCAACCAATACCACGCGAGAGTGGATTTTCCCATGCCGCCCATCGCGACAAGCGAGAAGATGGGACGTGCATCGTCAGTGAGCCACGCGGTAAGTTCAGCACGTTCATGTATACGACCAGTGAAGTTGGATTGGAGGGCGTAGGGGTGGACTAGGTTTGGTTGGATGGTTGGTACTTGATTGGTTGCACGATCGAGCGAAGGGAGATAACGTGATTTACCGAGCGGCGCAACAGGGATTGCAGGCTGATTCGTGAGACGACGATAAAGGGATTCGTAGCCAGGATCATCGCCAACGAAATAGTACGTAGTTGGTTGCAATGGGATTGGAATATAGTTTGTATCCGCGCGATCAAAGACAATCGGGATGAATTTCGTATTCACGCTACCCGCATTGTAGAGGTACGAATAGATGATCGAGGATTCCCACATCACGCCGAGACCCTTGCCTGCGTCTTCTCTCATCACGCGTCGAAGATACGTCTCAGTGCAAACGAGCAGCACGAATTTCGCGTCCCGAATCTGCTTTTCCATCCAGAGTTGCCAGCCGTCTGGCGGCGCGGTCTGATACTGATCGACCATCGCGTCGATGCCATCCGCGCGCAGGCGGTCGGCAAGCGCGAGCACGCGCGCTTCGTGTTGCGCCGAGTCGTGGCTATAGCTGATGAAAACGCTCATAGGGTCGTCGGGCATCGTCGTCCCTCCGATGGCGGTTCGCGCGTCCAGCAGTCTGTGGATCGATGACCTATTTTCATTTTACTTCGAGAGGCGGGGAATTGCAACTGTTGGTTTGACGCAGCACTTGATGCCGGATAGAATGCGCGCAAGAAATCTGACCTGCTTCGCATTCGGAGGACTTGTGCAAACTGCTACGCCCGCCAGCGCCACGCGCTTTGCCGCGTTGCGTCATCGAAACTTTGTCCTGCTATGGACAGGACTCATCGTCTCGAACGTCGGCACGTGGATGCAGAACGTCGCGCAGGGCTGGCTCATCCTGCAGCTGACCAACTCGCCGCTGTGGCTCGGCTTGCTGGGTTTGAGTTTCGCGCTGCCGATGATCGTGCTGCCTCTTTTCGGCGGGGCGATCGTCGATCGCGTGAATCGCATCCGTCTGCTCTATTTCACGCAGACGGCATTCGCGCTGAACGCGTTCGCGCTCGCCGCGCTGACGTGGCTAGGCGTCGTCAACGTGTGGCACATCCTCATCACGTCGTTCATCGGCGCGGCGCTGCTCGCGCTCGATAACCCGGCGCGCCAGGCATTGATTCCCGACCTGGTTCCGCCGGGCGATCTGCTGAACGCGTTGTCGCTCAACTCGGCGACATACAACGGCGCGGCGCTCGTCGGTCCCGCGCTCGCGGGTGCGCTGCTGGTACCGCTCGGCGCAGGGACGCTCTTCTTCCTCAACGGGGTCAGCTATGTCGCGGTGATCATCGCGCTCTTTGCGATGAAGGATGCGCGAACCCACGGCAGCAGCGCCACCCGTCACGCGTCCATCGGTAAATCAATGCTGGCTGGGCTTGCCTACGCGTGGCGTTCGCGGCTGATCTTCGCGCTGCTCGGTCTTTCCACGCTCGTCGCGATCTTTGGGCGATCGTACCAGAATCTCTTGCCGATTTTCGCGCGCGATATCTGGCACGGCGGACCGGAAGCATACGGATTACTGCTCTCCGCGGCGGGCGGCGGCGCGCTCGTCGGCGCGTTTGGACTGGCATCAATCAAGCAAATATCGCGCCAGGGCGCGGTGCTGGTCATCAGCGGGTTGCTTTTCAGCGCGTCGATTGTCGCGTTCGCGCTCAGCCCGTCGCTCGCGCTTGGAATCGTCCTTCTGTTTGTCGCCGGCGTGATGGTGACCGTTTTTGGCACGATCATTGCAACGTTCATCCAAATCGAGACGCCCAATGAATTGCGCGGGCGCGTGATGAGTCTCTATGCCATCACGCTGATCGGCGTGCCATCGCTCGGCGCGCTGGGAAGCGGCGTGACCGCCGAACTGCTCGGGGGAGTTCAAGGATCGCCGCGCGCGGTGCTCGCCGGCGCGGCGATCCTGGGGGTCGTCCTGATTTTAGTCGCACCATT
>DAIDTM010000033.1 GCA_027457205.1 Anaerolineae bacterium
AGCGTGCTCGCCTGCCCGGCGACATCTCCCAGCCGCACTTTGATCGCGAGCGATTTGCGGTAGCAGTCCTCCGCCGCTTCCGGCTGCCCTGCCTCCTGATACACCATACCGGTCAGATGCCAGACCACGGCGACGGAGCCCGGTTCGTCCAACTGAGTGAACCGCTCGCGCGCTTCGACATACGCTGCCAGCGCCTCCGGGTAGCGGCGCTGCAACATGCGGACGGTCCCAAGCTGACCTTTCACGGCAGCGATCTGTCGGGCGTCGTCGCGTTGCTCGTCGCGGTGGATGGCTTCTTCGTAAGCTGCCGCGGCTTCGTCAAGCCGTCCCAGGAGGAAAAGACAGTCGCCTTGTTCCGCGATGCTGACAGACGCCATCCTTTCAGCGGCTTTGCTGGCACGCGCCTTCGCGACTGCCTCGAAGCGCCGGTGGGCCTCGTCCAGCAGCGGCAATGCCTGTTCCGATCCGCCGGCTGTTTTCAACACATGGGCGAGTGTGTAATGAGCCATCGCCAGATCGTAATCGGCATCGGGATACGCCCGCTCGCCCGCCGACCGCACGCGCAGGAGCAACTGCTGCGCGCCATCAAACGCCTCGCGCAACTGCCCGCCGGCAAGCTGCTGTTCGATTCGGGTCCGCGCCGCCTCGAACCGCGCGTGATTCCAAGTGTCGCCCAGCGCCGCCGCGGCGGCGTCGCGTACCTGCCCCACGCGCTCGAGCAGCCGCGGTTTGCCGAGCATTTGCAGCAACTGGTGGAGCGAACTTGCCAGATCAATCGTCGCCTCCGCGTCTCCCGCGCGCTGAACGAGGTCGAGCAGCGCAAAGAGATTCGGCAGTTCCAGCACCGTCAGCGTCGCCGCGACTTCGATATTCTGGGTCTGCTGTTGCACAAGGAAATCGGCATACGAGCGCATCGCCGCGACCCAGCGTGCCGTCAGCGTTTCGCGCTCCGCCGCGTCCATCTGCTCGCGTAGGTAAGGGCAGAGCGCGGGGTTGAGCGTGAGATGATTATAGCGGTTCGGCGTTGCCAGCCCCGTCGCGACCAACTCGCCCGCCAGCGAGACCACATCCGCCTCTTCCCACTCCATCATGATTCGCGGAATGCTGATTTGAAAACCGCCGTGAAACACTCCGAGCACGCGCGCCCGCTCTCGGTTCGCCGCCGACATACGTTGCAGAGAAAGCTCGACGCTGGCGAAGACCGATTGCTCGCGGCTGCCGGGGAATTTTTTCTCCATCTCCCCCATCAGCTCGACGAGCGATTCGTGCGTTTTCTTTACACCGCGTTTTTGCAGTTCAGGCGCAAGTAACGCCAGCGTGCGGGCGTGGCAGTGGACGGCATCCACGAGTTGCTCGATCTCTTCGCGCGCGGCGTCACTCGATGCGCCAGCGTTCCCTCCGGCGGCGTTCAAAACGCGCTCGATCAGTTTCACCGCATCTTCGCGATCGAGTTGGTGCAGTTCCCGGCGGTTCCGCGCAGCATAGACCGGCGCGGGCAGCGCCTCGCGGCTGGTGAAGATGAGCCGCGTGTCGCCTTTCGCAACGAGCCGCGCGCAGAGCGTGAGGATGGCGTCCAGCTCGCGGCGCGCGTCGTCGGAAAGCGCCTCGGGCGTTTCGACCCAGGGCGGCTGCAGGATGCTCTCCATGTTGTCTACCACAAGCAGCGTCGCCTGCTCCGTCAGTGCGCGCTCGACGGGCAGGATCGCTTGATCCAAATCGCCGAACGTGGCGACGGAATAATCTTTCCCCACAATCTGGCTGCCGATGGCATCGAGCACCGCGGCGGCGGGGCTGTGCGTCTCGACGGAGACGAACGCGGCGCGGCGCATTTGTTGCGAGCGTACCATCCAGCGGGCGAACTCGGCGGCGAGCGCGGTCTTGCCTTCGCCGCCTTGACCGCGAACCACGGCGTAGCGTTCGTGCCACAGCAGCCGTTGGAGTGCCAGCAATTCCCGGCTGCGCCCGATGAAACCGGTTTCCGGTGTCGGCGGCAGTTCGCCGAGACGCGCGGCAAGTGCGGTCGTATAGTCCGCCTGCGTTTGCTTCGCGGGCGTGGTTTTGAAGAGTTGCGGGTCGGCCTTCTCCTGAAAGAGCACGGGCACGAACCAATCCTCGAGCCGCAGTTCGCCCGCGCCAAAGATGCGTCCGCGGAACGTGTCGTCCTTGAGTTCGCGCTGCCCCGCGAGCATCGCGTCGCCCACGCGCTTGCCCTCAGCCAGCGCGTGATAAAACTGCTCGACGAACCGGCGCGCGGTCTCGACCAGCACGCTGTGGCTCATGGCAACCACCGAAGCGACGCCGACCTTCAGCAATTCGGAAGCGACGGACTCGGACGCCTTCTCGGCTTGCGCGGTCTGGCACGCTTCGAGAAAGACAAGCGGGATGCGGTGATCGCGCAGCAGTGGACCGAGTTCGTTCGTAAAGACGGTGATGTGCCGACGATTCTCCAGTTTGTTGCTGTCCTCTGGATGCTCGAAGCAAAGCGCGCCAAGACCGACGGTGCGGTCATAGACGCCGTGCCCGTCAAAGTGCATGACATGATACGGCGCGCGTTCGCGGCGAGCGCGGTCGAGTTCTTGGCGCAGTGCCGGCAGCGTGGGCGGGTTGAGGACGGTGATCTTGACCAGTCCGGGTAGCGATTCCATCGCCTCGACCAGCGGCAGCGCGCTCGCGCGATGGTCAATGTAGTCGCAGGCGTCGTCCTCCGGGCGCGCGGTGACAAGCAGGATGCGGATCGGAGTAGCGACGACCGGCACGTCGCGCGCTTGAGTGTTCGGCAAGCGGCGGCGGACGCGCGTGGGCTTGGCGCCCTGGAAAAGATAGCCGTCGCCGTCGTGGAGCAGTTCCCACGGCAGTCCAAGCAGGAGCGTGGCGGCTTCTTGCGCGGTCTTGACGTCGGCATCCGGCGCGCCGGTTTCGAGCGCGGTATCCACATGGACGGAGAAGCGGCGTCCGACGTGGTCGCCGATCCGCGCCCAAGCATTCATGACGTTTTCTCGGTGCGCGGCGGGCATTGCCGCCTCGTGCAAAAGTCGCCCCCACTTGACGAGGTTCTCTTCCACCTTGTGCGCGCGGTCCTGGAAATAGTGGCTGGGCCAGACCGCGTATTTCTCCAAATACCAGCGCAGTTCGTCCGCCTCGATGGGACCGATGGGAGCGATGAAACGCCATGACTGCGCGCTGTAGACGTGCTCCTTGCCCAGCGTTGCCGGCTCATAGACGAGCCGGGCGCGGGCGGAGGCGCGGCGGACGCCGTCCTGTTCGTGGAATTTTAGATCGGTGAGTTCGAGGACGAGTTCTTCAAGCGGCTCGGCTTTGGGTTGCGGCGTTGGGGCAATATCGGCGGGATCGCGTTTGCCGAGCGCAACGAGGATTGCATTCATCGCCGCCTCGACGCCGCCCGCGTCGCTGCTCACGGGGATGTAAACCGGTTCCTCGCCGAAGAATTCTTCCAGCACGCCGAGCTTGGTGCCATTCAGCGAGAGGGGGATGACCGGGAATTTGTCCTTGCCGCGCTTGTTCCGCAGTTCGAGCGCGTAGCGCAGTTCCTTGCCGACCCACTTGGATTGCAGCGCATCCGGACTGACCACAACCGCAAACGCCGACGCGGCTTCAATGCCTTTCTGTATTTCCGACCACATCGGATCGCCGCCGCGCAGTTCGCGCGAATCAATCCAGCCCGCCTGTCCGTGATCGGCGAGTGCGGCGCGGAGATCGCGCACGAACGCGTCGTCCTGCGCGCTGTGGGAGATGAAGAGTTTAGTCATCTTGGATGACCTGGTATTATCTCGACTGGTGGAACCGCTTGCTGCCAATCTTTCGATGCATAGAATAGCATGAAATACCTGACCGGTCAATCCACAGAGACCTGATGATTGTACGCTATTGCTGTAACGCGGGCTGCTAGCCCGCAGGCGAGCCGCCTGCTCCACGGGGTGTGCAATCACCAGACAGAGGTACGAATCTTGCTACATTCCCTTTTCCAAAATCTCGCGCAGCCGCTCCGCCATCTCCGGGTCGAGCGACATCAGCGCGAGCTTGTTCATCGTCGGCTTGGGATCATAGTCGATGTGGTGGATTTGCAAATGACCATCTTCCCACGCCGCGAACGTTGCGCTGGGCAAGCCGTGCCGCGGCTGACCAAGACTGCCTGGGTTGACGATGTGCGTTTTGCCAACGCGCCGGATGCCGGGGACGTGCGTGTGTCCCAGCAGAATCACGTCTGCGTCGACGCCTTCGATTTCCGCGCGCAACGAGTCTTCCGACGCAGTGACAAAATCGAACGCGCGCGTGAGTGGCTCGCGCGGCGAGCCGTGCGCGAGGAAGAATTTTGCCCCGCCGAGTTCGACTTGTGTGGTCGTCGGCAATGCGCGCAGGTACGCCAGCGCGTCGGGCTTGAGTTGCCGCAGGGTATGCTCGCGCGTCGCGACTGCGAGATCGCGGTACTCCGGCGGCGACGCGAGATCGCCGCCGTTCGCGGTGGCGTGGTCGTGGTCGCCGCGCACTGCGTGCGTGACGTGCGCGCGTACCCAGCCGAGACACGCCGCCGGGTCGGGTCCATAGCCGACCGCGTCGCCGATAAAAAAAAGCGCGTCCGGCGGCTTTTCGACCGCGTGGAGCGCGGCGAGCGCTTCGAGATTCGCGTGCAAATCAGAAAAAATTAGAATCCGCATAGAAAATCAAACCGCAGAGACGCGGAGGGCGCAGAGATTAAAAACCGCCTCTGCGTTCTCTGTGCCTCTGCGGTGAGAATCTTATTTTCGCGCGTACTGCTTCTTCCCATCTTCGTACGCGTCGCCGCCGTAGATATCGTTGACGACGATTGCCGGGAAATCCTCGACCTCGAGTTTTTGCAGCGCTTCCGCGCCTAAATCTTCGTACGCGATCACTTGCGCTTTTTTGATGCGCTGCGCGATCAGCGCCGCCGCGCCGCCCGTCGCGGCAAAGTAGACGGCTTTGTACTTTTTCATTGCGTCCTTGACCGGCGTAGCGCGCAAACCTTTGCCGATCATTCCCTTCAAGCCGATCTCCATCAAGCGCGGCGCGTACCGGTCCATTCGTCCGCTCGTCGTCGGACCGGCGGAGCCGATGACCTTGCCGGGTTTCGTCGGCGAGGGACCCATATAATACACGACTTGCCCGTTCAAATCGGTCGGCAGTTTCTCGCCACGGTCAAGCGCTTCGACCAGGCGTTTGTGCGCGGCGTCGCGCGCGACGAAAATCGTGCCGGTGATTTCGACGCGGTCGCCCGCATGCAGTTTTTCGACGATTTCATCATTCAGCGGAGTGGTCAATTTCATAGTATCGCCTCCTTGTACCGCGCGTTGTGACACTGCACGTTCACGCCGACCTGCATGCCGGTAATATGACACGGCGCGGCGAGCACGTGTACCGCGAGACTGGTGATGCGTCCGCCCAAGCCCATCGGTCCAATGCCGAGGTTGTTGATGCGCTCGAGCAGTTCCTTTTCCAGCGCGGCAGTCTCTTCGTCCGGATTCGGCTGACCGACCGGGCGCAGCAACGCTTTCTTCGCCAGCCACATCACTTGATCGGCATTACCGCCAATGCCAACGCCGACAATCGTGGGCGGGCAGGGGTTCGAGCCGGCGCGGGCGATCACGCCGGTGACGAAATCGAGTACGCCCTGGCGTCCGTCCGCCGGCTTGAGCATCGCGAGCGCTGCCATATTTTCGCAGCCGCCGCCCTTCGGCATCACGGTGATTTTCAGTTGGTCGCCGGACACGATCTCGATGTGAATCATCGCCGGCGTATTGTCTTTTGTGTTGATGCGTTTGCTGAACGGCTGCACCGCCATCGATTTGCGGAGATAGCCCTCGGTGTAGCCCTTTCGCACTCCTGCGTTGATGGCATCGGTTAAATTGCTGCCGACGACGTGCGCGTCCTGTCCGAGTTCGATGACGACGACCGCGGTGCCGGTGTCCTGGCACAACGGAAACTCGCCCTGCTTCGCGATCTCGACGTTCATCAACAGTTGATCGAAGACCTCACGCCCCGCTGGCGATTCTTCGACCGCGCGCGCGTTCTTCAGCGCGGCGACGACGTCCTCGCCGAGATAGTGGTTCGCCTCAACGGCGAGCCGCGCGACGGTTTCGGTTATTTGGTTCGCTTGGATCTCACGCATAATCACCT
>DAIDTM010000034.1 GCA_027457205.1 Anaerolineae bacterium
GCCTGCACCGGCGGTTGCGCCAACCGCCGCCGCGCCGGGCGCGCGCCCGGTCTTTGGCGCCAAGCCGCCGATGAAAAACCCGGCAGCGACATCGCAGACGATCCTCACGCCGCGCAATCGTACGCGCAAACGCGCGCCGGCGCTACCGCCGATCGATAACATATTCGAGCAAGGAAGCGAAGCCAAATACGGCGCAACCGACGCGAACCGCAAGGCGCGCGTGATCGAAGAGACGCTGTCGAACTTTGGCATCCCGGCGAAGGTGATCGAGATCAATGCCGGTCCGACGATCACGCAATTTGGATTGGAGCCGGGTTTTGTCGCGCGGCGCGGGACCGACGGCGTCATCCGCCAGCGCAAAGTGTCGGTCAGCCGCATCGCCGCGCTGCAACACGATCTGGAGCTCGCGCTAGCCGCCGCGCCGATCCGCATCGAAACGCCGGTGCCGGGTCGTCCCATCGTCGGCATCGAAGTGCCGAACGAATCAGTCTCGGTCGTCGCGCTGCGCGGCATTCTGGAGAGCGATTCGTTCAAGAAGAAAAAATCGCCGCTGAAGATCGCCCTCGGGCGCGACGTGTCCGGCGCGGCGATGACCGCCGACCTGGGTGGAATGCCGCACCTGTTGATCGCCGGCGCGACCGGCTCCGGCAAATCGGTCTGCATCAACGCGATCATCGCGTGTTTGCTCTACGACAATTCGCCGGACGATCTACGCGTCATCA
This sequence comes from Anaerolineae bacterium, assembly GCA_027457205.1. GTDB lineage: Bacteria > Chloroflexota > Anaerolineae > UBA4142 > UBA4142 > DAIDTM01. The sequence continues at coordinate 723 of DAIDTM010000034.1, forward strand.
TGGTCGATCCCAAGCGCGTCGAGTTGGTCAACTTCAACGGCATTCCGCATTTGCTCGGTCCCGTCGTCGTGAATGCGGATGAAGTAGTGGCGTGCTTGCGCTGGGTCGTGCGCGAGATGGACAATCGTTTTACATTGTTCGCCAAGCACAAAGTCCGCAACATCGACGCGTACAACGACAAGATGGACAAGACCGATGGCGACAATACGATGCCGTACATCGTCGTCCTGATCGACGAACTGGCTGACCTGATGCTCGCCGCGCCGGACGAAACCGAGAAACTCTTGACGCGCCTCGCGCAGATGGCGCGCGCGACCGGGATTCACATGGTCATCGCGACGCAGCGCCCTTCGGTCGATGTCGTGACCGGCTTGATCAAGGCGAACTTTCCATCGCGCATTTCGTTCGCGGTGACGAGCAGCGTCGATTCGCGCGTCGTGCTCGACACAATTGGCGCGGAGAAATTGCTGGGTCGCGGCGATATGCTGTACATGTCGAGCGATTCGTCGAAATTGATGCGCCTGCAGGGCTGCTTCGTCTCGGACGATGAGCTGGCGCGGCTGGTGCATTTCTGGCGCGACAAGGCAATCACCGATATGCGCGACATCGCGCAGGAGCCGCCGTGGAAGTCGATGGGCGGCGATGGCAAAGAGGATGGCGACGAAGCGCTGGTCCAGCAGGCAACCGAACTGGTGCGCCAGTTTGATCGGACGTCGATTTCATTTTTGCAGCGCAAACTTGGAATCGGCTATCCGCGCGCGGCGCGCTTGATGGACCAGCTGGAAGAGCGCGGCATCGTAGGAGCGGACGAAGGCGGCGGCAAATCGCGCGCCGTCCTGGCGCAAGACGAGGATGCCATGGATTTTGAAACTGAAGAGACGCCCAAGAAAAAAAGGTAAACGGAGGTTGTATGCCCAGACAGATGCAAGAGCGAGAAGAGAAAAAGCCAAAGAAGGACGTGATCGAAGCGGAGGGAACCGTGACCGAAGCGCTTCCCAACGCCATGTTCCGCGTCCAGCTCGACAGCGGGCATTCGGTGCTCGCGCACATCTCCGGCAAAATGCGGATGTACTATATTCGCATCTTGCTGGGCGACCGCGTCACCGTCGAGCTTTCGCCGTACGATCTGACGCGCGGGCGCATCACGTACCGGTTCAAAAAGTAGAGACGTTTTGCCGAAACGTCTCTGCGGAGGCGTGGCGATGAACACCCAGACGATTGATCCGCGCACGGTACGACCTTCGCCGATTGCGGGCACGTGGTATCCGGGCGCGTTGGACGAATTGCGGGAAACGGTTGACGATTTGCTCGCGCACGCGGAATATTTCCCGACTGACGATGAACTTATCGCGCTCATTTCTCCCCATGCGGGTTATCCGTACTCTGGATCCACCGCCGCGTACGCGTACCGTCAATTAACGAACCGCACCTATGATTCCGTCGTCGTGATGGGTCCCAGCCACTATGACGATTTCGGCGCGTACGCCGTCAGCGCACATCGGTACTATGCCACTCCGCTCGGCGCTATCGAACTCGATCAAGAGTTTATCGGCGCGCTTGCCGCGAAACTGCCGCTCGCGCGGGTGACCCAAGACAGAGAACACTCGCTCGAAATCCAGCTGCCGTTCCTCCAGCGCGTTCTCGGCGATTTCAAACTCGTACCGCTTATGCTATCGCTGCCGTTTTACATCGTCGGCGAAGACGCACTCGCGCCGTGCCAGCAACTTGCCGACGCGCTGGCGGGACTGGCGAAAACGCGGCGCGTCCTGTTTGTCGCTTCGTCCGACCTCTCGCATCTCCCCGATTACCAAGCCGTCAAGAAATTCGACGCGCGCACCGAAGAACTCGCCGCCGCGTACGACATTCCCGGACTCGTGCGTTATATGTGGCAAGGGCACGAGTGCCGCGCGTGCGGCGACGCGCCGATCATCACCGCGCTCTTGGCGGCAAAAACGCTCGGCGCGGACCGCGTGCGCGTGCTGCATCGCACCAACTCCGGCGATGTGACCGGTGAGCGCGAACGCGCGGACTACGTGGTGGGATATATGGCGGCGGGAGTGTACCGGTCGAAACGCTAATGGATTCTTACTGCTGACGAACGACGGAGGACGGAAGACGGGGGAAGCAAGTCATCCGTCCTCCGTCTTCCGTCTATGGTCTCAAAATGAACTACGCTCAAGTCGTCGTCAACACGCCGCTCGGCATCGCCAAACCACACGAGGAAGAAAACGCCACCGCCGAATCCGCGCGCGAGCGCGCGTTCACGTACTCGATTCCCGAACACCTGGCGGATCAAATTGCGCTGGGGCAGTTAGTGTGGGTACCCTTCGGCGCGCGGCGACTGCAAGGCGTCGTCATCGCGTTCAGCGCTACCTCGCCGGTCGAGCAGACCAAAGACATCGACGAGATTGTCGATCCGCGCCCATTCCTCTCCGCCGCACACATCGATCTGGCGCGCTGGATCGCGCGCACGTACCTCGGCTCACTCAACGACGCGATTCAGTTGATGCTGCCCACCGGCGTCGAGCAAGAACCCGAAATCCTCATCTCGCTTGCGCCCAATGTTTCGCGCGAAAAACTCACGGAAAAGCAGACTGCGCTGATCGACCAGCTCACGCGCAATGGCGAAATGAAACTCGGCGCGCTGCCGCGCGAATTGCGCAGCGCCGCCGACGCGCTCGCGCGGCGCGGCGTCATCGTCAAGCGCACGGTGCTCGTGCCCCCGCGCGCCAAGCCGAAGCACGTCAAATCGGTGCGGTTGGCGTCAGCCGACGCGCTGACTGCAATGAAATTG
>DAIDTM010000035.1 GCA_027457205.1 Anaerolineae bacterium
AAACCAACAGGCAACCACCGAGGACCTGCGCTCGGCGATGCGGTCAAGCAAATGCTGGCGGGAAAGGACGTCGTCTTCCATCCATCGCACAAACTGACGGCGGTGAATCCAGCCACGTGCGAACTCGCCTTCGATGGAAAAGAGCCGTTCAAATACGATTTGCTCGTCGCGATTCCGCCGCACCGCGGTCCACGGCTGCCGCGCGAGGCGGGTCTCGCCAACGAAGCTGGTTGGATTTCGGTCGACCGCGCGACGCTGGCGACCCAATCCGAAAACGTCTATGCGTTGGGCGATGTCACGACGATCCCCATCCCTGGACGTTGGAAGCCCGATGTGCCGCTAATGTTGCCGAAAGCTGGCGTGTTCGCGCACGCGCAAGCCCAAGTAGTCGCGCACCGCATCGCTGTTGAAATCAGTGGCACACGCACCCAGGAAACATTCTGCGGAGATGGCTACTGCATGTTAGAAGCCGGCGAAGACCTCGCGGGTTTTGCTTTCGGTAACTTTTTCGGCGAGCCGTCACCGCAAGTCGAACTCCGTCAGATGGGTCGCGCCTGGCATTGGGGCAAGGTGCTCTTCGAGCAATGGTGGCTGGCTCCGTATGGGATCAGGCGCGACGCTCTTCGGTTGGCTCTGACGTTGGGGAGCAAAGGGCTAGGCATTCCGACGGTCATCTAGTTTTTGTGGAGGGAAATAAATCTTGGAGGACTCGACATCCGTTACCCGCGCACTGGTTGCCCTGAAAATTCCCCATCGGCTATTTCGCCATCCGGGTCCCGTCCATTCAGTGGAACAAGCAGCGCGCGAGCGCGGTCAAAAACCGGAGCAGGTCGTTCGCAGCATTGTCTTTCGTCTGGCGCAAAACAACTTTGTAATGGTGCTAATCGCCGGCACACTTCAGGTTTCGTGGCCCACTTTGCGCAACTATCTCGGTCAATCCCGCTTAACCATGGCAAGTGAGGAAGAGGTTCTCTCGGTTACCGGTTATCCGGTGGGGGCTGTTTCTCCGTTCGGCTTGCCGGCTCCGATGCGTATCCTGGTGGACCAGAGCGTTCTTTCGCAAGCGGAGATCTCGATCGGCTCCGGCGAACGTTATGCGACCGTGATCTTACGCACCGAGGACTTGAGAAAGGCACTCGGGCCGGTTGAAATCGACAAGTTTGCCCAGAGCGCAACGCCGAAGTAAATGGTCACGAGCGCCTTCACGCAATCCCTATTTCCTCTTCACACACTCTTCATAAAAGGCGGCTAGAATGGTGGCATCTGAACGAGGAGGTGTGCGATGTGTGGATGCGGACATCATCTTATTCCTTCCGAAAGGATGCACGACGAAAATGCGATCCCGCCGGCGAATCCATCGATGCAGCCACCGGTGCGCGTGAGCACCGTACGATGCCCGGGATGCGGCGGGGCGATTCCAGAGGACTTTGTCTTCTGTCCGAATTGCGGTCGCCACGTTCTTACGGCTTGCCCCAAGTGTCATCGCGCCGCGCAAACGGATTGGACACACTGCGCCTTTTGCGGAGCAGACCTGCTGGCAGAGCCGGCGAACCCGGCGCAGCCGCACGCGTGAAGAGGAGAAGGGAGGATTCCATGAATCTCATCGCTCGGCTTAAAGCCATCTTTGCGGCAAACGCGAATAGCGCCCTCGACCAGATCGAGGATCCGCGCGCCATGCTCGACTATAGTCTCACGCGCTTGCAAGCGAGCTTGCGCCAGATCAGCGATAGTCTGGTCGAAGTCGCCACCGCACGGCGTAGTCTCGAAACACAGCGGGACCAAGCGCAAGCGACAGTCGCCAAATACGAAGAACAGGCGCGTCAAGCCGTGACCCTCGGGCGCGATGATCTTGCCACGCGCGCGCTCGAACGCAAAGCGGCGGCGCAGGAACAACTCAACAGTCTGAATACGAACATTGCCTCCGTGGATGTGCAGGTCGAAAGTCTCAAAGCCAGCCAGGCGAATCTGCGCCAAAAGATCGAGCTCTTCCAGGGGAAGAAGGAAGAGCTGAAAGCGCTGTACGACTCGTCGCGCGCCCAACTGCAGGTGAGGGAAGCGGCAACGGGAATCTCCAAAGACCTGGCCGATGCCGCGCATGCTATCGAGCACGCCGAGACGCGCATCAACCAGATGCAGTCGCGCGTGCAGGCGATCGATAGTTTGATCTCGGCGGGCGCGTTGGAAGATGTTCTTTCGCCTCAAGGCGACGAGATTGACCGGGAACTGGCTCACCTCACCCGCGTGGCAGCCGTGGAGAATGAACTGAAACAGTTGAAAGCGGCGACCGCGCCTACGCCGCAAGTCGCGGCAACACCTGGGAGTGAATAGCGATGGGCTGCGGCTCTCCGTTGGGTGATCTGTTCTACTTGGCGGATACCCTGCTGTACCGTTCCCAGGTTTCTGCTCCTCCGCCGATCACAACAGCGCCGGCAGGCACAGACCTGCGCGGGCAATTGTATAAAATGTACGCCGAGGGACAGATCGATGAAGAGGTGTTCACCGCGCTGCGCGCGCTCGCCGACCGCGGGCAACTGCGCACCGCGGATTTAGCCGTGCATCGCGTGAACACGCGGCGGCGCGATACAGATTCGCGCGGCGACGCGCAACTGAACAACGCCTTGCGCGGCATCCGCTCGCGACTGACCGGGCTGAATGAAACGCGGCGTGCATCGGAAAAAGTGCTCGCCGATCTGCAATCGCGTCTCGCAGACCTCGATCGGCGCATTGCGGAGAAGGAAGCGCGCGCACGAGAGTCGGTCCAGACGGACGAACAATGCGCGCGGGCGCGCTTGACTGAAAAGGTCGAGTTGGCTGCGAGCCGCGAGCGGCTGGCGACTCAGGCGGAAGCACTGCGCGCTGACCTGTCACGGCTGGACGATGTGCGCGCACAGCTAGAGGCGAAGCAATCCGAACTGAAAGCGGTGCAGGCGCGGGACCGTGTCGCGCAGGAGGTATCCACGTGATGATGCTGGGCGCGGGCGCGCTCTTTATGCTGATGTTCGCCCTGGTTGTGATCGGCGTGCCAATCCTGATCGTCGTACTGCTCGCGAGCGGCGGGCTGGCGTTTCTGCGGAACTCACCCTCAACCAGTTCTTCCCCTGTCGCCTCAACGCCGAGTCACGCGAGCGCGCCGCCGCGAAAATGTCCCGCGTGCGGTCGTGAGGTTCAACTAGAATGGAAAGTGTGTCCGTCGTGCGGAGCCGCGTTGACCTAGGGGAGCATTTCGGGAATGGCGAAAAAAATCCTCGTCGTTGACGACGAGTTGGAGATCGTCAAGCTGGTGCGCGCCTATCTGGAGCGCGCCGGCTTTGTCGTCGTAACGGCTAGAGAGGGACGCGAGGCGTTGGCAGTTTTCCGCCACGAGCGCCCTCAACTCGTCATCCTCGACCTGAACCTGCCAGGGATGGACGGCTTGGACGTGTGCCGCACGCTGCGACGTGACTCGGACGTTCCGATCATTATGCTCACCGCGCGGATCGAAGAGGCAGACCGGCTGATCGGCTTGGAGTTGGGTGCTGACGATTACATCGTCAAGCCGTTCAGCCCGCGTGAAGTCGTCGCCCGCGTGCGTACCATCCTGCGCCGCGCCGAGGGAGCCCTTCTGCGCGCACCGGTGGTCTCTGCCACGAACGTCACCCTCGATCGGCTGCGGCACACTGCGACCGTGAATGGCAAAGAGTTAGACCTGACGGCGATGGAATTCAATTTGCTCGCGCTCTTGGTCGAACACCCCGGACAGGTATTCACGCGACAGCAGCTCCTTGAAGGCATAGAAGGCATCGTTTACGAGGCGTACGAGCGAACGATCGACGTGCACATCAAGAACCTGCGCAAGAAGCTGTGTGACGATTGCGAAGATGCTCGCTTCATCGAGACCGTGCGCGGCGTGGGCTATCGGTTTTGCCAGGACGAGGCGTGACATGCGACACAGTCTGTGGATTCGATTGCTGAGTGTGTTCCTGGGTGTCATCGTCGTGGGTGTCCTCGTGATGGTCGTCTCGCTCCGATTCTCCGCGGCGGCAAATCTTCGTCGTCGCGTGCTCTCCAACGATGTCGCGCAAGCGCAGGCGCTCGCGCCGCTGCTCACCCATTATTACTCGCAGAATCAATCCTGGAATGGTGTGGCGGGATTTCTCGCCACCGCGCCCCAGACCGGGACCAATCCATCGCCCAGCGG
>DAIDTM010000036.1 GCA_027457205.1 Anaerolineae bacterium
GATGTACCCGGAAGTTTTGTCGATTGTCCGCGAGTGGATCGAGTTTCGCTATCGCTTGATCCCGTACTTGTATTCGCTCTTGTTTGAATCGTCGCAGACCGGACATCCGATCATTCGCCCGATGGTTTACGCGTTTCCACGCGACGCGCGCTGCCAAGCCGAATCGTTCGATTTTATGCTGGGTCCCAACTTACTGGTCGCGTCTGTGTTCGAACAAGGCGCGCGGACGCGCCGCGTGTATTTACCCGAATTGGTCGATTGGTGCGATTTCTACAGTGGCGCGTGGAATCCTGGCGGGCAAGAAATCGTGACGGACGCGCCGCTCGAGCGTATTCCGCTTTTTGTGCCGGCAGGCGGTATCGTTCCGATGGGCAAGCCGATGAAACACGTCGGCGCGGAGCCGGATGATTTTCGACAGGCGTACGTTTTTCCTCATCGAGGCGAGGGACGTGGTGCATTCGCGCTAATCGAAGACGACGGCGTGACCCTCGGCTATCAGCGCGGCGAGTACGCGCAGGTGGAATTGCAAGTGAATGCCACGCGCGAGACCATCGCGCTGCAAGTGAACGCGCGCGGCAATTATCGCCCGCCGTACCATCGCATCGAATTCATCCTGCCGCAGGGGGAGGATCGCCGTATCGACGCACGCGGCGATGGCTGGACGGGCGCGGATGGACGATGGCACGTTGCTGTGGAATGGGAATAGTTCCGATTGATGACTAGACCGTGACGCGCCGGCGTTCCGCGCTGGAATGATAAAGCGCTTCCATCACGCGCCACGTGGCGACGGCTTCTTTGCCGGGGATCGGCGAGGGCTGCCCGGCGAGCAAGCGCGGCACCAAGTCGGTGATCATTTCGCTGTGCGTGGGACCTGAGTGTGGAAACTGGACGGTCTCCGGTAATTTGTCGCGTCGATGCACCGTCCACAATCCTGCGGCGTAGGGACCGCCGACGATTCTTCCTTCAGTCCCGATAATGTCGATCTCGTCGATGGCGATTGGCGAGCGAAGCGTAATGTGAAGCGCGACCGGGATTCCCTCCGCGGTCTGCATCAATGCGCTCACCGTATCCTCGACCTCTTCGTTGCTGCCCCACGCGCAGTAAGCGGTCGTTTTCACGATTTCTCCGAGGAGAAAGCGGAGCAAGTCGATCCACTGACTGCCAGCGGTGGCAAGCGCGCCGCCGCCTGATCTCTCGCGCGAGGCGAGCCATTGCCGCGCGGGATCGGCGATTCGCTCATCCGATAGCTGCACGCGCGCTTGAACGATGTCGCCGATCGCGTGTTCGCCGAGCAATCGTCTGATGACGCGCGTGATGGGCCAGCAGCGACGGTGGTACGCGACGGTCAGCGGCGCGTCGTTGGCTTGGCAGACATCGACGATTGCCTGCGCGTCGGCGACGCTCGTTCCCATTGGCTTTTCGCACAGCACGATCTTTCCTGCGCGCGCGGCAAGCGTCGCCTGCTCGCGATGCAAATCGTGCGGCGACGCGATATAGACCGCGTTGATTTCGGGATCGGCGATGAGCGCGGCGGCATCGGTGTACCAGCGTTTCGCGCCGTGCCGCGCGGCAAAATCGGCTGCCTGCGCGGCATCACGCCGCGCCACCGCGATCAGTTCCGAGCCGGGCGTGCGGTAGAGCGGCGGAGCGCCGGCGTGGTCGGCGACATTGCCGCAGCCAATAATGCCCCAGCGAATGGTGGTTTGCTTCGACATGGTAATTCACCGGTTTGAATGATTGGGAATATCCCAATTCCAATATACAAAACCTTCGCCCCTCTGTCAAAATAGAACAAAAGACTCTTGCATTCTTGGCATCTTTGCGATATAGTAAGATCAGACAGGGCAGTGCTGCCTGCCGCACAAAAATAAATTCCCGCCATCGTGGAGGTGTTCTATGCTGGTTCGCGACCGAATGACCCAGAATCTCATCGTTGTTCACTCCGACACATCGTTTGAGGACGCGCTGCAACTTTTGCGCGAGAAGAAAATCCGACGCCTGCCGGTGGTGGACAAGAATGGCGCGCTAATTGGAATCGTCGTCGAAAAAGATTTGCTCTACGCATCGCCGTCGCCGGCGACTTCGCTCAGCGTTTTCGAAGTCCACTACCTGCTGTCGAAATTGCAGGTCAAGGACGTGATGACCAAGCGCGTCATCACCGTCGGCGAGGACTGCCCGCTGGAAGAAGCCGCGCGCATTATGGTCGATCACAAAATCGGCAGTCTGCCGATCATGCGCGAAAAGCAAGTCGTCGGCATCATCACGGAGACCGACATCTTCAAAGTTATGGCGGAGGCGCTGGGCGGCCGCGCCAAAGGCGTGCGCGTGGTTCTGCGTGTGCCCAATCAAAAAGGCGTGCTGGCAAGTCTCGCCGGCAAGATCGCCGAAGTGGGCGGCAACATTATCAGTTTGGCAGTCTTTCTGAGCAGCGACGCGCAGCATCGCGAGATCACGCTCAAGGCACAGGATGTCGACCGGGAATCGCTGGTCAAGGCGATTGAAAAGACGGGCGCGCAAATCACCGACGTGCGCGAGATTAACGCGGAATATCAGCCGCAGTTGTTTTCGTCCAAGTAGTTGCGGCAAACTCCGCTCTAAATACACCGATGGTTTGACCCGCAGGGTTTCCGTTACTGGCGACTCTGTGGGTCTTTAATTTCGCCGGACGCGCAACGCGTGGTATAATGCGTCCCAATGGATCAATCGCGCATTCGCAATCTCTGCATCATCGCGCATATCGATCACGGCAAGTCTACGCTGACCGATCGCTTGCTCGAATTCACCGGTACGGTCGCCAAACGCGAGATGGTTGAGCAAGTAATGGACCAGATGGACTTGGAGCGCGAAAAGGGCATTACGATCAAAGCCAAAGCCGTGCGGATGCTCTATCGCGCGCACGACGGCGTCGAGTACGAACTCAATTTGATCGATACGCCCGGTCACGTCGATTTCACGTACGAAGTGTCGCGCGCGCTCGCCGCGTGCGAAGGCGCGATCCTTGTCGTCGATGCGACGCAGGGCATCGAAGCGCAGACGCTCGCGAACCTCTACCTCGCGCTGGAACACAACCTCACGATTATCCCGGTACTCAACAAAATCGATCTGGCTTCCGCGCGTCCGGACGAAGTGTCGGACGAGATGGCAAAGCTGCTCAACGCGCCGAACGAGCAAATTATCCGCGCGTCGGCAAAAGAGGGGACCGGCACGGAGCAGATTCTCGAAGCGATCGTCACACAAATTCCGCCGCCGGCGGCGAACACCGCGCTGCCGCTGCGCGCGCTCATCTTCGATTCCAAGTACGACGCGTACAAAGGCGTCGTGGCGTACGTCCGCGTGGTGGATGGCGAATTGCCGCGAAATCAGAAACTGAAACTGATGTCGAGTGGTTTGGAGATCGATGCGCTCGAAGTCGGCGTGTTTCGTCCCAAGATGGTCGCCGGTGAATCGCTCAGCGCGGGCGAGGTCGGCTATGTGGCGACCGGCTTGAAGAGCGTGCGCGACATTCAAGTTGGCGATACCATCACACACGCGGCAAGCGCGGGCGCGCCGGCGGTGGAGCCGTTGCCCGGTTTTCGTCCCGCCAAGCCGATGGTATTCGCCGGCTTTTACCCGGTCGAGACGAACGACTATCCACTTCTGCGTGACGCGCTCGACAAACTCAAACTGAACGACGCGTCGTTGACGTACGATCCGGAGACATCCGCCGCGCTGGGTTTTGGTTTTCGCTGCGGCTTTCTCGGTTTGCTGCACCTCGAAATCGTGCAGGAGCGGCTGGAGCGCGAGTACGACCTAAATCTCATCGCGACCGCGCCAAGCGTGGAATATCACGTCTTGAAGACCAGCGGCGATCTTATTACCGTCGACAATCCGGCGGAGATGCCGGATGGCGCGGAGATCGCCGAGATCGAAGAGCCGTGGATGCGGATTCAGGTATTCACGCCCAAGGAGTACATCGGCGCGGTGATGGACCTGGTCGTCGCGCGCCGCGGCGCGTTCGACAAGATGGAATATCTGGACGAGGCGCGCGTGATGCTCAGTTACGTGATGCCGCTGTCCGAATTGATCGTCGATTTTTACGATCAGCTCAAATCGCGCACACGCGGCTACGCCTCACTCGATTACACCTTTGCGGATTATCGCGTTAGCGATCTCGTGCGGCTCAATATCCTCGTCAACGAAGAAGCCGTCGACGCGCTGTCGATGATCGTGCACAAGGACTATGCGTACGCGCGCGGCGCAGCGCTGTGTAAAAAGCTGAAAGAAGTGATTCCTCAGCAATTGTTCCCGGTCCCGATTCAAGCGGCGATCGGCGGGCACATTATCGCGCGTGAGACGATTCGCGCGATCCGGAAGGACGTGCTGGCGAAATGCTACGGCGGCGACATTACGCGCAAGCGCAAGCTGCTCGAAAAACAAAAAGCCGGCAAGAAACGCATGAAACGCTTTGGCAACGTGGAGATTCCCCAGGACGCGTTTATGGCGGTCCTGAAATTAGGAGATGAGGAGTAGTCATGGCGACGGCACAGATTACGGCGAAATGGATTGAAGGTGGTTTGTTTGCTGGCAAGGATTCGCGCGGCGCGTCGATTGTGATGGGCACGTCGGAGGAACACCCGCCTACGTGGCTCGGCGTCAAGTCGTCCGATTTGCTGTTGCTGGGCATCGCGGGCTGCTCGGGGCATGACGTAGCGGAAATTCTGCAAAAGCAGCGGCAGCCGATCGCCAGTCTGGAGATTCGCGTGACGGGCGAGCAGGACGACGATCCACCGTGGAAATTTGGCAAGATCGAAATCGAGTACGTCATTCGCGGGCGGGGCGTGAACGAGGCGTTCGTGCAGCGCGCTATCGATTTGTCGGAAAATAAATACTGCTCGGTGCTCGCGACCGTGCGACCGGGCTGCGCGATCACAACTCACTATAGGATTGAAGACGCGTGACATTTCGAACTCTGCGGGTCGACTCATCGAACGGAGTGACGACGATCACGCTCAACCGACCGAGCGCGCGGAATGGACTCAACGTCGAGTTGATGGAAGAGCTGCACGCGCTGGTCGATCAACTACGCGGCGACGCATCGACGCGCGCGGTGATCGTCACCGGCGCGGGGCGCGTTTTCTCCGTCGGCGCGGACGTCAACATGCTGACGCACATCGGCGAGACGTACACACCGGAACAGACGCGCGAAGAAATTTCCAAATGGCGCATCACGTTCGACGCGCTGGAGCAGCTGCCGCAAGTGACGATTGCCGCGGTCAATGGTCTCGCCTACGGCGGCGGGGTGGTCCTCGCGCTGGCGTGCGATTTTCGATTGGCGTCTTCGCGCGCGATCTTTGGGCTGCCGGAAATCAAGCTGGGCATGGTGCTGGCGTTGGGCGGCACGCAGCGGCTCACGCGCCTGATCGGCGCGAGTGCGGCGAAGGAAATGATCCTGCGCGGGCGCAACGTGACCGCGATCGAAGCGCAGCGGCTGGGACTGGCGCACCGCGTTAGCGATCCGGGCGATTTGATGGGTTTGGCGCGGAGTTGGGCGGAGCGCGCGATGGAATACTCGCCCCGCGCCACCGCCTTGGCAAAACGGCTGATCGATCAATCGTACGAGCGCGACGCGAATGCGTCGGCAGAAGCCGAAACCGCCGCGCAAGTCGAACTGCTGCATTCGGCGGAATTTTTGGGGCGCGTTCGGTCGCTGAAAGAAAGCGGCGAAATCTAAGCTTAAAACGTGAAGCGTGAATCCTGGCAGTTCGCCGCGCTGTTTCTGATTCTCCTCGCCGCCGCATTGTTCCGCTTTAACGGGCTGGATTGGGATCGCGGCTATCTGTTTCATCCGGACGAGCGGAAGATTCTGTTGGTGGTTTCAGGACTCGCTTTGCCTTCGAGCGTCTCCGAATTCTTTTCGCCAGCAAGCCCGCTCAACCCCCAGTTTTTTGCCTACGGCTCATTTCCAATTTATCTGCTGAAAGCGCTGAGCGCGTTTGCCCCCACGACCAACTTGGCTGTGCCATGGAACGACCCGCACTTGGCGGGTCTCGCGCTGCTTGGGCGCGCGCTCTCCGGCGCGTTCGACCTCGGCACGCTCGCGCTGATCTTTTTTCTGGCGCGACGACTGTACGACGCGCGCGTTGGATTGATTGCCGCCGCGTGCGGCACAGTGACCGTCTTGTCGATCCAGCTGTCGCACTTTTATGCGGTCGACACGGTGCTGACGTTCTTTGTCGTCGCGGCGGTATTCTTGGCGGCGCGGTTTGCGGCAAGCGGCAAGCGCATCGATGCGCTGCTGATGGCGGTCGCGTTTGGATTGGCGATGGCGACCAAAGTTACCGCTGCGCCGCTGATCGCGCCGATTGGTTTCGCGGTGGTCTGGGCAACCAACCACGACGACACCAAGGTACAAAGGAAACAGTCCAATCGTCTTCGCACCTTTGTGTCTTTGGGGTGGACGCGCGTTTGGCGCACCCGCAAGACGCTCGCAAAAATCTTCGCCGTCGCGCTGGTCGTCTTTATCGTCACACAGCCGTACGCGCTGCTCGATCCCATTCAATACGTGAGTCAGATCGGCACCGAATCTCTAGTTGCGCGCGGCTGGCTCGATTATCCGTACACGCGGCAGTTCACGGGCACGATTCCGTTTCTCTATCAAATCTGGCAGAGCAGCATTTGGGGAATGGGTTTGCCGCTCGGAATGCTCGCGTGGGGCGGCAGCGCGCTCTTCGTCTGGCAGTGGTGGCAGCGGCGCGATTGGCAGAGTGGACTCGTTCTTTCCTGGTCGCTGGTCTATTTCTTGCTGATCGGCGCGCAGTACGCCAAATACCCGCGTTACTTGCTGCCGCTAACACCATTTTTGTTTCTAATGGCGGCAGCCGCGATATCGCGTCTCACGCATCGCGCCTTGCGTTTTGCGTCTTACGTTTTCTTGCTGTTTGCTCTGCTCTTTGCATCGGGTTATGCCGTTGCCTTCACATCGATCTACTCGCGCGAGCATCCGTGGTTGCAGGTTTCCAACTGGATTTATCAGAACGTTCCCCCGCAGTCGGTCATCGCGATCGAACATTGGGACGATGCGCTGCCGGTGTCGTTGCGCGCGGTAGGTGACGTGCACGATCCCGCTGAATACCGCGAGCAGATTCTGCCGATGTACGACGCCGACAACGTGGCGAAGCTTCAGACCTTGATCGACATTTTGTCGACGAGTGACTATGTCGTCCTGGCGAGTCCGCGGCTATATGCGACGATTACGCGGTTGCCGCAGCGTTATCCAATTTCGTCACGTTATTACCATTTGCTGTTTGGCGGGCAGCTGGGCTTTGATCTGGTCGCGTTCGCGCGGAACGATCCGCGTCTGGGCGGGATAACGATTGCCGATGATTCCGTCGATACGGTCGGACTGCCGGTGCCGCCGCCGTTAGCCGCGTATTGGCGCGGCGCGGGCGTGTGGAACTGGGGTCGTGCCGACGAAAGTTTCGTCGTTTACGATCATCCGATGCCGTTGGTGTTCAAAAAGACGCGCGCGCTTTCGCGCGACGAGCTAAAAACGCTTTTGACCTCACCGTAAGCCGGAGACGAGTCTTGAAGTTATCGATCCTGATTCCCATCTACAACGAACGCGCGACGATTCTTGAAATTGCGCGGCGCGTGCAAGCGGTCCCGTTCGACAAGGAAATCATCGCGGTCGACGATGGCTCGATCGACGGCACGCGCGAACTGCTGCCGCAGCTAGAGAAGGATGGCATCGTCGTTCTGTATCACGCCAAGAATCAGGGCAAGGGCGCGGCGGTTCGCACCGCGCTGGCGCGCGCGGGCGGCGACATTATCGTCATCCAGGACGCGGACTTGGAATACGACCCACGCGATTACGCGCAGCTGGTCCAGCCGATTATCGAGGGGCGCGCCAAAGTCGTCTACGGCTCGCGCTTTATGGGACCGCGTATGGCGATGTTCTTCTGGCATATGCTCGCGAACAAGGCGTTGACGCTGATGACGAACATTCTGTACGACGCGATCCTCAGCGATATGGAGACCGGCTACAAGGCGTTTCGCGCCGACGTGATCAAATCGATTCCGCTGCGCGCGCGGCGTTTCGATTTTGAGCCGGAAGTCACCGCCAAAGTGCTCAAACGCGGCAATCGCATCTTCGAAGTCCCGATCTCATATTTTGGGCGCGAGTACAGTGAAGGAAAGAAGATTGGGACGCGCGATGGATTCGTCGCGATCTGGACGCTGTTCAAGTATCGGTTTGTGGATTGAGTACTGAACCGGGCAGACTGTTTTTGGTGCAAACAACCTTATCAAAAAGATCGCGCGAGGCGGTTGATCTTCACCTTGCCGCGCTGACGTTCTCGGACGATTCTGCGCGCTTGCCATCCAGTTCTGTCGCGGCGATGCTCGCGCTGCACTTGTTGGGACTTGCGGCGTTCTGGCGCATCGAACAGCAGCCGATCTGGCTTGCGCTCCCGACGCTGGCGCTGTGGCTTTTCATTCCACTCGTGTTATATCGATCTCGCGGCGCGTTGGCGGTCGAGACGCTGGCGCCGCTCTTTTTTCTCTACGCGATGGTCGCGGCGCGGTTTGTCTTCGTTCGCGGTTTTCACGGCAGCGTACCCGGCTATTTCGACTACAACGCGCCCGATTGGCGTTCTACGCTTTTTCGCCTCGAGCCGTGGG
>DAIDTM010000037.1 GCA_027457205.1 Anaerolineae bacterium
GTTCTGCCATCTGACCGCGCGTCGCTTCGACCGCACTGGCGGCTTGGGCGCGCTTGATCTCGAACGAAGTCAGCGCATCGGCTTGCAGACTTAACGCGGCGGCGGCGCGCAAGCCGTCTTCGTAAATCCCCAGTTTCGATCTTAGCGCGGCGAGTTTCTGCGCGAGTTCGCGGATCTGCGGCTCGTTCTCCTCCTGCGCGGTCTCCGCGTGCGCGGCGATGCGCTCCAGTTCCCGCAGTTCCTTTTCGGTGTGACCCAGCCGTTCCGCCAGCGCGTTCCGTTCCTGCTCCCGCGTTTGAAACAGCGTTGCCGCGCTCGCCATCTTCTCCATCTGCGCCGTCTGCGATTCTTGAAGCGCTGCCAATTCGCTCGCGGCTTCGTCGCGCTGCTGCGCGGTGAAACGCAATCGCTCGTTGAGCACGGCGAGTTCGCGCGTGCGCGTCGCGTGCTCGCCTTCCAGCGCGGCGCGGGCGCGGCGTCCTTCGGCAAGCTGGGTACGCAGTTCCTGTCCCTGATGACGTAATTGCGCCAGTCGCGCAGCAAGTTCCTGTACCCCGGCGCGGCGCGCGTTCAGCGTTTCGCGCGCGGCTTTTTCGCGCGCCGCCATTTCCTGCGCGACCTGCTGCGCGCGCGCCCACTGGAACGCGTACCACAGCCGCAGTTTCTCGTCGAGTGTCTTGACGACGCCGTCGTAGTTACGCGCGCGTTCCGCCTGCCGTGCGAGCGACGGCAGACGCGGCGCGATTTCGTTGACGATGTCGTTGACGCGCAGCAGATTGCTCCTGGTCTCCTCGAGTTTATCGAGCGCGTTCTGCCGCTTGGACTGGTACAGCCCGATGCCCGCCGCTTCTTCGAACAACGCGCGGCGTTCTTCCGGTCGCAGCGAAAGCGCTTGATCGATCAAGCCCTGACCGACCACGGCGTACGTCTGCCGCGCCAAGCCCCAGCGCGCGAGCAATTCGAGAATGTCGCGCAGGCGGACGCGTTGACCGTTCAGGAAATATTCATTCTCGCCGTCGCGGTACGCGCGGCGACCGATCGTCACTTCGGATGGATTCGATTTCAGCAACTCGGTGACTGGATCAACGCGCCCCCTGGCTTTATCGTCCTGCTCTTGTTTTTCTGTGTTCTGGCTGTGGCGTACTTCTGCCACAGTCATGTCCTCTGTGGCTTCCGTCCACGGATTGGGATTCTCCAGCGTCATCGAGACCTCTGCCATTCCCAGCCGCGGACGCGTGGACGAGCCGGAGAAGACAAGGTCTTCGGTTTTCTTGACGCGCAGATTGGTGAACGAATTCTCGCCCATCACCCAGCGCACCGCGTCGGCGACATTGGACTTGCCGCTGCCGTTTGGACCGACGATCGCGGTCACGCCGAGATCGAAAAGGAATTCGGTCTTGGTGGCGAAGGTCTTGAATCCGTGAAGGGTTAGGTATTTGAAACGCATGAGACTCGTTGGGGAAATTGGATTTGGCGGAACGCAGTATACAACAAGAGGCGCGGGAAAACAAGATTTGAAGCGAGACCTTCCAGGTTTCAAAAACCTGGAAGGTCTTGGAGTACTTCATCCACGCCGCGCAGCCGTGTCCGCAAGGTTTTCTGCGCGAGCGAGATGTCGAGCGTGCAGTCGCGTGGACGCCGCCCTGGATACGACGCGCTGAGCGCGCCCGTAAAGCGCGGCGCGGCGTGAAAGGCATTTGCCATTTTTATGCCAAACTCGTACCGGCTCAATCGCTGCGCGCCGGCGAGGTTCAGCACGCCGACGAACTCGTGCTGAGCGAGTTCCAGCAGCGCGTCCGCGAGGTCGTCGACGAAAATCGGACAGCGGTATTCGTCGGTGAAGAGGCGCGGCATCTCGCCGTTCAGCGTCTGCCGCGTGCGCGGATCGAGCGGATCGAAACCGTAGATGAGCGACGTGCGGACGATGACGGCGCGCGGCAACTCGTCCAGCACGACGCGTTCCGCGCGCGCTTTGGATTCGCCATACGGGGAGATCGGATTGGGTGGCGCGCTTTCGTCGTACGGCGCGTGCTCACCGTCAAAGATCACATCGCTCGACAGATGGATGAGCCGCGCGCCCACGCGTGTCGCTGCGCGCGCGATGTTGCGCGAGCCGTCGCCGTTGACTGCCAGCATCTGGTCGCCGGTCATCTGCGCGGCGGCGTGCATCACGACCGCGGGGCGAAATTCGTCGAAAAGGTGATTGACCGCGTCCGCGTCGCGCACATCGACGCGAAAAGCGGCAGCGTTTCCTTGCGCGATAGAGTGCGCGAGATACGTTGCCGCCAATTCGCAAGTCGCGGGCGCACGCTTGAGAATCGCCGCGCCCAGATAGCCGCTTCCACCGGTAACGAGTAGTCGCATAATCGGTTGTTAGGTGGTTAGGTTGTTGGGTTGTTGGGATGCTCCGCCCAACCACCTAACCACCAAACCATCTAACTATCCAACTCCCCTTTCAATGCAATGAGCGCGGCGTGATCCTGGCGCGATACCTCCTCGCGCAGCGTTTCGAGCGCGACGCGCGCGGCTTCTTGTTCCGCGATTTGTTTGCTGCGTCCGACGCCGCGACCGTACACCTGGTCCTTCAGAACCACTTCGATGGTGAACTCTTTCGCGTGGTCGGGTCCGCGCGTTTCGACGAGGCGGTACAGCGGCGTGACCTGCAAGCGTCCCTGCGCCAGTTCTTGCAGCATACTTTTCGCGTCGCGGTCGAGCCGCTGATGGTGGACCTGCTCCGCCGCCGGCGCGACAAAGCGCAGAATGAAATCGCGCGCTGGGACGAATCCTAGATCGAGGTAGAGCGCCCCGACGAGCGCTTCGAACGCGCCGGCGAGCAGTGGCGCGCGCGCGCGTCCGCCTGCCGCGTCCTCGCCGCGCGACATGAACAAGTGCGGCGGCAAGCCCAGATCGACGGCGAACCGCGCGAGCGACTCGCCGCGGACGAGTGCGGCGCGCAGCGAGGTAAGATCGCCTTCGCTCATTTCGGGAAAGCGTTGATACAGAAATTCGGCGGCGACAAAATCCAGAATCGCGTCGCCGAGAAACTCTAGGCGTTCGTTGTCGAGATAGGGCAGATCGGGATTCTCGTTGAGGTACGAGCGGTGCGTCAGCGCACGCGTCAAGAGCGACTTGTCGCGGAAGGTCAAGCCCAGCGCGGATTCGAAATCTTCGATGGTCATATGTCTGCGTAAGGGCAGGTCTTGTGCCTGCCCAGGTCGTCCCTACGGTTCGTACTTCTTGAAAATCATAATCGCGTTGTGCCCACCGAACCCAAACGAATTGGACATCGCGACGCGCACGTCTTTTTGCCGCGCCTTGTTTGGAACGTAATCGAGATCGCACACGGGATCGGGATATTCGTAGTTGATCGTCGGGTGAATCCAGCCCGTCTCGATGGTCTTGACCGTGGCGACTGCCTCTACCGCGCCTGCCGCGCCGAGCAGATGCCCGATCATCGACTTGGTCGACGAGATCGGAATGTTGTACGCGCGCTCGCCAAACACGGTCTTGATGGCGGCTGTTTCCGCCGCGTCGTTCAGCACCGTCGAAGTGCCGTGCGCGTTGATATAATCGATGTCTGCGGGTTGCAGATGGGCTTTTTGCAGCGCGCGCTTCATCGCCTTTGCCGCGCCCGCGCCGCCTTTTGCCGGCGCGCTAATGTCGTATGCGTCGTCGTTCGC
>DAIDTM010000038.1 GCA_027457205.1 Anaerolineae bacterium
AGATCAGGAAACTCTCGGCGCAGGTTTCCACCCATGCCGACGCCGTATTATTTTCGCCGGAGATGTGTCGCGGCTTCCTCAGCGGGCACGGTCGCCGCGTACTCAGCGAGTTCTACGCGCGCGTCGAACAATTAGCAATGACAAATGAACAAATGCCAAATCCCTAATCGCTCATTTGTCATTTACCATTTGTCATTTTCATTGAGGTCTCGATGACCCAGGTTCTTTTCGGTCAATCGTACTATCTCCGCTTCGATCCCAAGTTGTACGCGGCAATGCAGCCCTATCCGCCGCTCGGCACGCTGTACGCGGCGAGTTACCTGCGCGCGCGCGGCTACGCGGTCGCGCTCTTCGACGCGATGCTCGCGGCGTCCGAAAGCGAATGGGTACACGCGCTCGACCGACACGCGCCGCAGTTTGCGGTCCTCTACGAAGACAGTTTCAATTACTTGAGCAAGATGTGCCTGATGCGAATGCGCGAAGCGGCGTTTGCGATGATGAGCACAGCGAAGGAACGCGGCTGCACCGTGATCGTCTCCGGTTCCGACGCGACCGCTCACCTGCAAGAATATTTTGAGCACGGCGCTGACTACATCTTGATTGGTGAAGGCGAGATCACGCTGGGCGAGTTGATGGACACGCTAACTGCGCGCGCGCCGCGCACCCTATCGAACATTCGCGGTCTGGCGTACCGCGAACCGGATGGAACGATCCACCAGACGCCGCCGCGCGAATTTATCCGCGACCTCGACGCGCTGCCGTTTCCAGCATGGGAGTTGGTGGACATGCCGCGCTACGAACGCGCGTGGCGCGGCGCGCACGGCTATTTTTCGATGAACCTCGTGACGACGCGCGGCTGCCCGTACCATTGCAACTGGTGCGCCAAGCCGATTTACGGACAGCGCTACAACGTCCGTAGTCCGGAAAACGTCGTCGCGGAAATGAAACTGCTCAAAGAGAAATTCCATCCCGATCACGTTGAGTTTGCTGACGACATCTTTGGCTTGAAACCCGGCTGGATCGCGCGTTTCGCCGATTTGGCATGCGTGCACGATGCACAAATTCCGTTCAAGTGTTTGCTGCGCGCCGATCTCGTCAAAGACGAAACCGTCGCCGCGCTCCAGCGCGCAGGATGTCGAACCGTTTGGATGGGCGCAGAATCCGGTTCGCAGAAGATTCTGGATGCGATGGACAAAGGGACGCGCGTCGAGCAGATCTACGCTGCTACCGCGCGGCTGCATCGCGCCGGGATTCAAGTCGGCTTCTTCCTGCAATGCGGTTATCGCGGCGAGAATCGCGGCGACATCGACAAGACGCTACAAATGGTACGCGACTGCCGCCCGGACGACATCGGCGTTTCGGTGTCCTATCCTCTGCCGGGCACGAAATTCTACGACCAGGTGCGGCGGGAATTGGGACCAAAGCAAAACTGGATCGACAGCGATGATCTCGCGATGATGTACCGCGGCACGTACTCGACCGAGTTTTACCGCGTGCTGTACCGCGCAGTCCACGCGGAATTTCGTTTGCGGCGGGCGGCGGCGGAACTTGCGCGCGTCGCGCACCGACCGCGCGAGTGGCGCGTGCGGCATTTGCGCCTGCTTGCCACGATTCCACTGCACGCGACGCGGCTTGCCTGGATGCGCTGGAAGATGAACACATTAGCAAAAGAAGAACGCGAAACTAATCCGACGGCGCTAGCGCACAACCATGGTTGACTGGCTGGCGACCCAACGCGCGTTCGACAGCGTCGCCGCCGATTACGACGGCGCGCTCGGCAACAACGCGCTCATTCAAAAGATGCGCGCACAGGTGATGGAGACGATTGAGAAAACATTTCCGCGCGGCGCGCGCCTGCTCGACCTGGGCTGCGGCACCGGGATCGACGCCGTGTACCTTGCCGCGCGCGGCTACGCCATCACCGCGCTCGACGCCTCGCCGGCGATGGTCGCGCGGACGCGCGATCGATTGCAACGCGCGGGGCTGGACGGCTGCACCATCCATCTGGGTATTCACGAACTTGCACAACTCGGCGCCGTTGAATTTGATGGCGCGTATTCCAATTTCGGCGCGCTGAACTGCCTGCCAGATTTGCGCGGCATTTCGGCAACCCTCGCGACGAAACTCAAACCGGGCGGCATCCTCATCGCCTCTGTGATCGGACGCTATTGCCCGTGGGAAGTTTTGTTCTACACGTTGCGCGGCGACTGGAAACGCGCGCGCGTGCGATTCGCGCCTGGGATGGTCGCGGTGCCGCTGAACGGTCAGACCGTCTGGACGCGGTACTATTCGCCGCGGGAATTTTCGCACGAATTTGCCGGCGAGTTTCAACGAGTCGGTCTGCGCGCGCTCGCACTCTTCGCGCCGCCGCCGTACCTGGCACACGCGTACGAAAAATTCCCACGCCCATTCGATTGGCTCGCGCGCGTCGATCGCGTTCTTGGCGACAAGCCGCTCTTCCGTGAAGCGGGCGATCATTTCTTGATGGCGCTAAAAAAGAGAGTGTAATGTCATTGCCCTGGTCGACCCTCGCGGCGAACGCCGCAATCAAATTCAACGAAACGACGCACCAGACGCTCGCGCTGCCGCTACTGATCTTCTTTCCGACCGCGCGCTGCAACTCGCGCTGCGTCTCGTGCGATTGGTGGCGCGCCGACGGCGCGTCCGACCTGACGCTGAACGAGATTCGCGCGCTCGCCGCCGAATTGCCCGCGCTGCATACGCGCCGCGTCCTGTTCTCCGGCGGTGAGCCGTTGCTGCGGCGCGACGTGTTTGAGATCGCCGACTTGTTTCGCGTGCACGGAGTAAGTTTGCATCTGCTCACCAGCGGACTTGCGCTCGACAAATTTGCCGAGCCGATCGCGGCGCGGTTTGAGCAGGTGACGATCTCGCTGGATGGTCCCACGCGCGAATTGTATCAGCAAGTTCGCGGCGTCGACGCGCTCGCGCTCATCGAAAGCGGCGTCGCACATCTGCGGCGCGTTGCGCCGGCGCTGCCGATTCGCGCGCGCAGCACGCTGCATCGTCACAACTTTCGCGAACTGCCGCGCTTGATCGATCAAGCGCGGCAGTTCGC
>DAIDTM010000039.1 GCA_027457205.1 Anaerolineae bacterium
GAGCAGGATCGCATTATTCACAATGAAAATGAAATGCGCCAGAAACTCGCGCGCGATCTCCACGATGGACCTACGCAGAAGATGGCGGGGCTGGTGATGCAGCTCGATTACATCCAGCAGCTGCTCGAAAAAAATCCCAGCGAAGTGAAACCGGAATTGGAAAAGGCGCGCGCCACCGCGCAGCAAACCGTCAAAGAAATCCGCACGGCTCTCTTCGCGTTGCGTCCGTTGGCGCTGGAAACGAAAGGGTTGTCTGCCGCGCTGCAACAGTACGGCGAACGTTTGCGCGAAACCGAAAAATTGCCTATCACCGTCGAACCGGGCAACTTTGGCGGCGAATTGGATATGAACGTCGCCGCGACGGTCTTTGCTATCATTGACGAAGCGGTAACGAACGCGCGCAAACACGCGCGCAAAGGGCCGATCTATGTGGCCGCCGAAAAACGCGACAATACGCTCGTCGCGACCATCCGGGATGAAGGCACGGGGTTCGACGTAGACCACGTAATGGATTCATACGCCAGCCGTTCCAGTCTCGGACTGCAGAATATGCGCGACCGCGCCTTGCTCATCAACGGCGACCTGCGGATCGACTCTGCACCCGGCAAAGGCACGCGCGTCACGCTGATCGTGCCGCTTTCCCCTCCCACCCTTGAGGCGGGCAAGTGAGTTTCCTCGAACTGCTGTATTCGTTCGATCCCCAGCGCGCGCTTGCCGTCGCCATCGGCGCATCGATTGTCCTCTACGCGCTTGCGGCGAATCTGGCGTATGCCAACCGCACGCCGCGACCCGGGCGCATCGGACGATTCACCGAATGGGCGTCCAGCCACCGCTTTCCGCGCGTTGTCGGCGAGCTGGCGCGCTGGGCGTATTATCTCGCGCTGCCCTGGGCGACGTTGATGCTGGGGTATAACACCGTCCGCGCGCTGGGCATTTGGAACCTGGACTGGTTCACGCCGCTCGTCGCGTTTGGCTTGCTGGCTGTCGGCGCGGCGATTGTCTCGATCTGGATCTGGCGACCATACGCGCGGGCAGAACATCCGCACGCCATCGACGAGAGCGGATGGAACTGGGCGCGCCACATCGTCGAAATTTTTTATCAGCAGGCGCACTGGGCGTTCTATCGCAGCGGACCGATCTTATGGCTGGCGGATCCCTACTGGGGAACTTTTTTTGGACTGGCGTTGGTGCTGATCGAGGGTTGGAGCAATCCGGGCGGCCGCGCGAACGCGCGGGACATTACGCGCGCCGACGCGCCGCTGTGGAGCGGCAGCATCGCGATCATCACCGCCGTCGTGTTCATCTTCACGCAGAATTCGTGGTACTGTCTGGCAGTGCATCTCGCGCTCGACGTGGGACTGCGCGGCTGGATCGGCTTCCCGCGAGTCCACCTCAGCGACACGTCGGACGAATAACAAAAACAAGTGCGACGCGAAAGACGGCGTCGCACTTTTATTTCGCTCCGCGCGCGGACTATTTAATCACAAACGACAAAACGATCAGCACGGCGAAGAAGAAACCAGCGAACACGGCGATTCGTTTCAAGTCCGAGTAAATGTGCGAATAGTCGTACGTGATCGGCGAAACCACGCGGCTCGTGGCAAAGTCAGTGCGCGTCCGAATCGGCGCAGCGGTGGTAGGTTCGGCGGTTGGCGCGGTCGCGCCGGTCGGCGTCTCCATTTGCGGCGGTAGACTGCTGCGCCGTTCTGCCGCGCGCTGTTTCATCTTTCGAGTTTTCTTTGGCATCGTTCCTCCTCTTATGATTGCAGATTTCAAATTTGGGATTGCAGATCGATCAAGGCGCTAACTCTCCGATCAAAACCAGACGACTGGTATCAATGCGATAGGGCGTGCACGTAATCAGAGTAATGATCGGATTTTTCGATGGAGCCAGCACGGTCAAATCTGCCGGCGCGACCACGCGCTTGGCTTGAATGATATAGCGAAAGGTCGTGTTTCCGGCGTACACCAAAACATCTTTGCCGATACTGAGCTTTTCCAAATCGCGGAACGGTTCGCCGTACACGTCGTCGTGCCCCGACAAGATCAAGTTGCCGCGCTCGCCCGGATTCGCCGAGCCGACGTGATGCCCGATTCCTTGCTTGAGTTCCTCCCAGCTGTCGCCCTCAACGACGGGCCAGTCGATATTGACCGATGGAATGACGATGCGCGTCGGCGAACGCGGACCGGGCGTCGGCACGGGCACAGCAGCCACCGCTTGCAATTGAATGCCGAGCGCGGGCGGCGCGGGTTCAGGCGGAAACGAGCTGCCAGGCAACTCGCTGGATTGACTGGGCGGCGGAAACGACGAACCGGGCAGTTGTTGCCCCGATGCCGTACTGGTCGCGCTGTCGAGACTGAGCGTGGCGTCGCGCGCCTGCACCGACTGTTGATTGAGCGACTGCAAGTTCGTCAACGATCCGATGATAATCACGACCAGCCCCAATACTGCGAGCACTTCGACCGCCAGCAGCGCGCGATCGCGCAGCCGCTTGACTTTTTGTGCGCCGTTCGCGGCAGGCGCGTTCTTCGCGCTCTCCGCCGGCATCACCGTCACCGGACGAAAGCGCCGCCCGTCCGGGTTCTCGGCAAATTGCCGCGCGCGTTCGATCCGCCGCCGCTTTTCGACGAGCGCTTCAAGTTCTTCGAGCGAAAGGTCGTCAACCGAACGTTTATCGGACATCACACCTCAAGCAGCTTCCAACTTTTCAATCGTCTGTTCCATCAAACCAACATACTGACCCAACGTCTCCGCGTCGAACGCGAATTTCGCGCCGGCAGCCGCGTAGAGTTCCGGCAGCGACGCAGTGCCGCCCAGCGCGAGCGCGCGGCGGTAACTCGCCACCGCGCCGGCTTGATCGCGCTGCGCGTTCGCCCAAACCTGCACCGCGCCTAACTGCGCCAAACCGTACTCGACGTAGTAAAATGGCACCTGATGGATGTGCAGTTTGCGATGCCAGCCGGTCTTCAGCTCTTCTTCCAGCCCGCTCCAATCGACGCCGCCCATAAAACGATTCCACTGGATCGACCATTGCGCGTCGCACTTGGACGGATCGGCAGCATCGGACGGATGCTCGTACACCCAGTGCTGGAATGCATCGACCACTGCCATAAAGGGCCAGAAGAGAATGTTCTTTTCTAGATGTTCGATGCGAGCGCGCGCCGCGTCCGCATCGGAATAGACGCCTCCGTCCTTTGCCGCCAGGTACGGCGCGGCAAGCAGCTCCATTCCCATCGACGCGACTTCATCAAACTCCAACCCGACCTGACGCTGCTGCAAGTACGGCAACGCGTTGGTCTCAAAGGTATGAAACGCGTGCCCGCTCTCGTGCAGCATCGTTTGCAGATCGTCGTGCAAGCCCACCGCGTTCATAAAGATAAATGGGCGCTTGGACATCGGGAACGAAGTGCAATAGCCGCCCGGCGCTTTGTTCTTGCGATCGTCCAGATCAAGCAGCGAGGCACGTACCATTGTATCATAATACTCGCCCAGCTGCGAATCGACGTGGTGGAAGATCGACGACGCCGTCCGCTTGAGTTCCTCCACATTGCCGAATGGCTTGAGCGGCGCGCGTCCAAGCGGATCGACCTCCAAATCCCACGGTCGCAGCGTCGATACACCCAACTGCTTGCGCCTTTTCTCGTACAGCCGTTTTGCGACCGGAACAACCGCCTGTTCAATCGCATTTTGGAACACAATGCAATCCGACGGCGTGTAATCGAGCCGCAACATCTGCTGCCAACGATACGCGCGGTAATCGCGCTTGCCAGCATTCGCCGCGAGTTTCTGGCGCAGCGGCAAGAATTTCTGCCACAGCGCGTTGATCGCTGATCGATCCTCCAACTGCCGCTGCATCGCCGCGCGCCACGCGCGCTCGCGCACAGCGCGGTTGACGCTCAAATAGACCGGGCGCAGTTGCGCGATCGTGATTTCCCCACCATCCCACTGCACCGTCTGCGCGCCAACGATCTTGTCGTACTCCATCGATAACTTGTGTTCTTCAGTGAGCAGCGGCAAATTCGCTTCGCAGTAGAGGTCGGTTTCCGCACGCATCCTCTTCAGCGGTAGCTCAAATCCCTGCGGCTCCAAACCGCTCGCCAGTAATTTCTCGCGCAGCGTTTGCTCCGCGGCTTCGGCGGCAGGATAGATCGTGTCCAGGAAAGATTTGAAACGCGCGTCGGCGTCCGCGTCCGCCGTGTTGACTGTCGTCGCGACGTTCAGCCGCGAGCACATCTCGCTGACGCGTTCGCCGAGCGCGGTCCAGTCCGCGAGCCAGCCAGTCATATTTTGCGCCGTGAGCGCGCGTGCGGCAAGGTCTTTATAGTGTGGTTCGATGTCAGACCAAGACCAGTTCAGCAGCGTCTTGGGGTCTTGAGGAAGAGAGGTGAGCATTCAATTATTCCTTGGCGGTAACCGCGCTCATTTTTTACCTCCTCGGCATACTCCTCTCGTACGTCCAATCTTCCACCTGCAAATACGCGCGCAGCGCGCCGCTCACGCCAAGCCGTAGCGGCTCGGGGAGCCACGGAATTACGCGGCGGTTGACGATAAAGCAATCGGTGAGATCGGTTTGCTTTTCCAAAATCAAATCGCGAATCGTCTGCCCGTTCATGTGCGTCATCGATACGCCGTGCCCAATGCAGCCGACCGAATACACCGCGCGCGAGTCGCCAAGATACCCGACCGCCGGCGTGAGATCGACTGTCACCGAAAACGGTCCGCCCCAACGGTGCGTGATCTGGATGCCTTTGAGCGCGGGGAAAATATAGCCAATGTGCTCTTCGATATGCTGCCACGCGCTCGCGCTGCTGTCGCGATTCATTTCGCCGCCAAACGATAGCCCACCCGGTCCGCCGCCCATCACCAGGTGATTGTCCGGCGTGACGCGATAATAGTGAACGAGATTGCGCGCGTCCTCGACGCCCTGCCGATGCTGCCAACCGATCGCGTCGAACTGCTTGGCGGTCAGCGGCTCGGTCGCAACCATATACGTCCACGCGGGTACTTGCTTGCGGCGAATTTGCGGAACGAGATGCGAGTACGCGTTCGTCGCGAGAACGATCTTCTTCGCGGTGACACTGCCGCCGGGCGTCTTGAGCGTGAAATCCGCGCCGCGCTCGATGCTCGTCACCGGCGTGTGCTCGTATACCTCCGCGCCCAATTTTTGCACGACGCGTTTTTCCTCGCGCACCAGTTTTGCAGGATTTACCAGCGCCATCCGCGGCTCCCACCATGCGCCGAGATACAAATCAGAATTCACTTCCGCGCGCGCGGCGTCGCGATCCAGCCACTCAATGCCGGTGATGCCGAGTTCGTGACACAACTCGATCTGCTTTTTGATCTTCTTGGCGTAGCCGTCGGTCGTTGCCATCCGCAAAAAGCCGGGGCGCGTATAGTCACAATCGAGATTGTTCTCTTCGACCAACTCGCCCACCGTGTCGACCGCGCGTTCCATATAGCGCTGCCCTTCGAGCGCGGCGGACTTGCCCTTGAGCATCGCGAGAATGTCGATGCCCAGTCCAATCACCGTCATCGCGAACGCGCCGTTGCGCCCGCTCGCGCCAAAGCCGATAACTTCGCTCTCGAGCACAACCACCTTGAGACTCGGATCGGCTTTACGC
>DAIDTM010000040.1 GCA_027457205.1 Anaerolineae bacterium
TGCGTGCGCCGCGCCTTTTTCGATTATGACGCGGGACGGACAGAGGCGATCATCGCGTTGAAAATCTGAAGAGTCGCCGGCAAGCGCGTGCGCGTCGACAACGAGAAGAGTCGCGAACCGCCGGACGACTGGATGACGAAATCGGCGCTGTAACTGAACGAAACCGTGTCGAAGCAACTCCGCACGGCGACGCCGTAGCCATTCGTGATCTGCCGGCAGCGCGTATTCGGCAAGTCATTTCCCGCCAGGTCGCTGCTGGGAGGCAGTCCACCGGTCGATATCGGCGCAAGCAGGACCGTCGCGCCTTGCGCCGATGAAAAAGTGATACCCGTCGGCTCTTCGCGCACAGACCAGTCCGGCGGATAATCGACCGCCACATTCCAGCTCGCGCTGACGAATGTTTTCCAACCGACGCGCGCGATGGTGGTCTGCGTAGCCGCCGTGCCTAGTCCGGTGACTGTCGCGGCGGGCGATGGCGCGCGCGTCTGGCTCGCCGCGCCGACCGTCGGCGATTCCGTCGCCGGCAATGTAGCGAGCACGCGCGTCGCGGGCGCAGTCGCCGATGGTACGATGGACGGCGTTGCCGCCGTCGTGGGAGCGAGCGTTCCGGTCGGCGGCGCGGCGGCTAACGTCGTCGACGCGAGCGGAGTCGCGCTGGGCGAAACGGCGCATCCGGCAACGACAATCGACAAGAAAACTATCAGCCACTTGTATTTCATTTCTCACCTCGTGCGCGGGCGCGAATCTATCGCCCGCGCTGGACAAAAGATAGACGCCTCGCGCGGCGCGCGAGTTCCATTGCCGGGCTGGCAAAGAAAAATTGTGAACTTGGTTACAAAACGCGCTTGACACGGCAATATCGTTTATATTATACTCGATGCCAGTTCGTTGATGAACCAAGCGATGCGATTCTTGCGACGATCGTCCAAGTGATTGCGCGGTAGCTCTACAGCACGCCGGACCACCCCTCTGATGATTGGAGGCAACGGGAACTATGCAGCGCGTAGTTTCGTTTACGTCACCCGCGTCGTTGACGTTTGTTCCGCTTCACGCGGACGCGAACCTTTGCCGCGCCATCGAGTCGTCGCAGAATCACCATCGTCTTATCGCGCACTGAAAAGAGGCAGACTCCGTCTGCCCTTTTTGTTTTTCCGCGAAAGGGGGGATGTCTATAACCATCGTCTATTGTCGCTGACCGATGAGTTTCATTTGATTCGATCCAAAAATGAGGGGGAACAAGATGAAAAACAAAGTTCGACTGTTGCTCATTCCGGCGCTGGTCGTCACACTTGCGGCGATCCTGCTTTTCACGCCGCAAGCCGTCACTCAAGTCAACTCGGCGGGACCAGCCAATCACGTCCTCGGTCACGCGCTCGCGGTCGCGCTAGGAACCGCTAAGCAAGCGCCGCACCAGCAGTTCGTCTCGTCTGAGGTCGTGTATGCCTTGTTGCAGTCGTCCGGTGCGCTTGACCAACGCGCCCGTGCCGCTGCCCGCCCTGCTGCGCCGCTCAACTTTTCCGGCCTAGGAACTCAAGGATGCCAGAACATTTTCAAGAACGGCGACCTGCTCAACATCCGGGTCAATCAGGATTGTTCACTGCGCCGCCAAGCCGAAGAGGTCGTCGTCGCCAACCCGAACAATCCGCGGAACTTGATCGCCGGACAAAACGACTCGCGCGTTGGGTTCAACAAGTGCGGTTACGATTGGTCCTTTGACGGTGGTCTAACCTGGGGCGATCAACTTCCACCTTTCTACCAATTTATCAATACTGATGGCGTCACCTTCGACGCGTGCAGCGACCCCACGGCGACGTTCGACGCGGCGGGCAACGCTTACGTCGGCGGCGTTCTCTTCGAGATCAACTACGCTGACAGCGCGTTCCTCGTCGAGAAATCGAATGCCGGGATCGGCGGCGCGTTCTATCACAGCCCGGCGGCGTCGGCGTTCCAAGTCTACAGCGACAATCCTCCAGGCGTCGTCGCGAACGACAACAATCACAACATCTTTAACGACAAAGAGTTCATCGTCGCTGACAGCAACCGCACCAGCCCCAAGTCCAACTTCGTCTACGCGACGTGGACACGCTTTAACGCCGCGACCGGCGCGGGCGTAGGCGGTAACAGCCCGATCTACTTTAGCCAATCCACGGATGGCGGCGCGACGTGGTCGACTGGCGTGGAGATAAGCGGCGCGAACGCTGCCGCCTGCACCGCCTTCAGCGGTGAATCGAACGCGAACGCCTGCGATCAGGACCAAGGATCGCAGCCCATCGTCGGGCGCGACGGCACGGTCTACGTCGCCTTCACCAATGGCAACACACCGACCGCCGGCGTCAACCAGCACATGATCGTCAAGTGCGGTCCGGGCAGCGATTGCAGCAAGTCCACCAGTTGGAGCGCCCCGGTCAAGATCAGCGATGACTATGGCTTCCAACCCTTCGGTCCCGTGGCGAGCACTGGCTGCCCCGCTGGGCGCCAATGCCTGCCTCCCAACGGCTACCGCATGGACGACTTTGTCGAGGGCTCAGTCTCGATTGACAACTCGGGCAAGCTCTTCTTTGTCTGGGCGGATGGTCGCAATATTGCCGCCAACTGCCAGGGGAACGCAGCGACGGCAACGACCCCTTGCGACAACGATGTGTTCTACTCGTTCTCGAAAGACGGCGGCGCGACGTGGAGCACCGCATTCGACGTGACGCCCAAGTCCAAGTTTGGATCGACAGCGCAGTGGATGCCGTGGAGCGCCGTCTCTCCTGACGGCAAAGACCTCTACATCGCCTACTACGATCGCTCCTACGGCAACTGCGAAACGACCGGCTGTAACGACATCACGCTGGCGGACGTCCACCAATCAGTAGCCGAAAAGCCGATCACCTACAAGCGATTGACCACATCGTCGATGCCTAACCTGGTTGTCGCAAATAACCCCAACGAAGCCGGCTTCCTCGGCGACTATATGTGGGTCTCCGTGGATCGGAATGGGAATCCACTTGTCGACTGGGCGGATACGCGTGGGCTGCACGGCACGGTGGAAGAAGACATCTACTTTGCCAAGTTCAAAAACGGAGACTGAACCAAGCCCGAACGTGAATGCGTGCCGCGCGGGGATGCGGCGCGCATTCTGGCTCGGTCTCAGGAACGAACGGTACCAAGCGCTTTGGCGGCAGGGAGCGATTTCCTGCCGCCAATCTTTTTCGCGGCGTGGATGCGGCGCAATCGTTAATTCTTTGCTAGACTTGTCTAAAATCCGGCGTTGCCCCTTGACACTGCCAATTGGTTATCGTAGAATCGTAAGCGTTTCTTCAATCGACTGTGATGCAATGACGCGGCGATGCTGGGGCTTGGCATCGCGCGTTTACGCTTTCTCCTTCGCTGGCTAGAAGGGCTTACTGTGCGGCTCGACGTTCGAGCATTTACCCGATGCTGGGATTCATCGCCGTCGCGCGAGCGGCTGCTTGCGCCGGATTGCGCCTTGCTCACGTCGGACTGCGCCTTCACCATTGAAACTCAGGCAGATCGTTCTATCGATCTGCCATTTTCTTTTTGTTCTTCCAGGTAGACCACAACACCGACTTGTCGAATACTCCGCTCATCGAAAGGAGGTGCTCTCGACTCAATCACCTTTTTTAATTTTCAACTTGCAAACCTTATCGACTAAACCACTCGAAGGAGAGAATATATGAAGCGCATGGTAAGAATGTTGGGGCTGGGCGGATTCTTCGCCGCCATTCTCTTGTTCGTCGCCTCAACACCGATGGCGTCGCCGCAGGCGTTAGCCAACAGCGCGCACGCGCGTCCGCTGTGCGACGACAACGCGGTGCTGTGCACCGAAACGCTCCAACCGTACAACTACGAGTGGCAATACACGGGTCACGATGAGCCGTCTGTGTTGTTCTACTCGGATGTCGCCGGCGCGGGCAACAACAATCTCTACTTTCTCAGTCTGCCCAAAGATCCGCCCACGCTCCCCAAGCAAGACGGGACCGGCGGCACGTTCAACTTCCAGCTTCATCCCGCGTTCTGGTTTGGCATGGCAATGTGCGACAGCCAGTCTGCGCCCAACCCGGGGATGCCCTGCGCGGCGGACTCGGACGCCAACATTTTCGACGGCTCGAATCCGGCTGCCGCGAATTACATCGGCAAGCATCCCGGCACGGCGTTCATGGAAATGCAGTTCTATCCGCCCGGCTGGGTCGCCTGGCCTCCCGGCAATAGCTGCGATCCGCGCAAGTGGTGCGCCGCGCTCAACATCGATAGCTATTCGGCGAACATGAACACCGGTCAGTTCAATAACAACACGTGCGCGAGCATTACGGGAATCGAGTATGTGAACTTTGCGTTCATTACCAAGAACGGCAAGGCGCAAGCGCCGGCAAATCCGGTGAACGCCACGCTCGCCACCTATACGCCCGACCCCACGAAAGACTTGTTCATGAACTCAGGCGACAAACTGACGGTCCAGTTGCACGACACGGCGCACGGGTTCCAGGTCGTTATCCACGATCTGACCACCGGGCAGTCCGGCTCGATGACCGCCAGCGCGGCGAACAGCTTCGGTCAGGTGCAGTTCGATCCGACCGGCACTTCGTGCAACAACCTCCCGTACGATTTCCACCCGATGTACAGCACGTCGACCGAGCACACGCGCGTCCCCTGGGCTGCCCACTCGTACAACGTCGCTTTCGCAGACGAGATCGGTCACTTTGAATACTGCAACGCGGCGGACCCCACCACCGGCGCGTGCACTTCCGCCGGCGTGAATGACCCGTCTGGACTCGACGGCGATGACTTTGCCTGCTTCAATCCAACTGCTTCGCTGCGCATCCAGATCGGCGGATGCATCACCACGGAGAGCGATTTCGACGGCGTGCCGTACCAGAAGACGTGGCCCGGCACTCTGACGAATCAGGGACAGGACAGGAAGGTGCATCCAACTTCCATCTTGTTCACCAGTCCGGTGTTCCGACAGAACGGCAAAGACGATGGCGCGCTGGGAAACTATAGCCGGATCGCGTTCGAGGCAGACCTGCCGCGCATCGAGGTTGCCGGCATCTCGCCCAACAACAACTGCGACCGCACGACCGGCGCGGGCTGCGTGAACCCGCCGAACGGCGCAAACTTCTATCCCTTCTTCTCTGTCCGAGCGGCGGACGATGCGGGCTTGTGCGCCTGGCAGTTGGGCGGCGCGAACATTCCGGGGACGACCAACACCTTCGGCGGCAACTCGACGGCGGAGTTTGGTCCGCTCCTGCAGAGCGTGTACCCGAACACGGGTAATACGCCGGTGTTCCGCTACAACAACTTCCGTCAGGTCTTGCCGTACAATCCCTGCCGGTTGGATCTTGGGAATAAAGACGTAAAAGCCAATTCGCAATAAAGCCAGGCAGGCGACCGACGTTGTAAGACAAGCGTACCGAAAACTGGTGGGCGGCGCACGTGACCGCTCACCAGTCATTTTTTCAGCCAGACCTTCCGATCATCGCGAACGCGATTACCCGCCGTCGTTTCAAAACGACGGCTCAATGAGACAAAAACTCGATGAATCGAGTTGCCGTGAATCGGTTTCCAACCGATTTTCATCTGACTGAGACGCCGATTTCGAATCGGCGGCGGGCGTCCGTCAAAAACGCGACTCGCGGTTTGAAGATTGCTTCGCCGCTTCGCGGTTCGTAATGACACTCTGTAATCACCCGCAACGGCTGTTTTGATTTTCCGCGCGGACGTGATATACTTGGCGGGAGACCGGACTCGCGTCAGCCAAAGGCAAACGATGCCCCCACAAACCGCGTACGATCAGATCGAAGAGCGCGTCAAAAAATTCAAGGCGCTTTCCAAGCGCGAACGCGACGCCTACAACGAAGCGGACACGCGCAAGGATTTCATCCTGCCGATGTTTCGCGCGCTGGAATGGAACATCGACGATATGCGCGAGGTGGCGGCGGAGGAGAAAATCTCACGCGGCTTTGTCGATTTCTCTTTCCGCATCAACGGCGTGCGCCGGTTTGTGCTGGAAACGAAACGCATCGGCGAAGACCTGCGCGATCCGCGCTGGGCGCAGCAATCGATCGACTATGCCTACCACAAGGGCGTGACGTGGGCGGTGCTCTCGGATTTCGAGGGGCTGAAGCTTTTCAACGCCGAGGCGCGCGAGCAAAATCCCTTTCAGGCGCAGTTCAAAGAGTTTAGCGTGGACGATTACCTGCCCGCGCCTGGACGAACTGTGGGGGCTGTCGCGTCCCGCGATTCTGGACGGCGTGCTCGACCGCGAAGCCGAGAAGGTATTCAAGAAGAGCATCAAGACGCCGATCACGCAGGCGCTGTTCGACAACCTCAAGGACTGGCGCGGCAAGCTCTACAAGTTGCTGCGCGAGTACAATCGCTGCAAACTGTACGACGCCAAGCAGATCGACGACGCGGTCCAGCGCATCCTCGACCGCCTGATTTTCATCCGCACGGCGGAAGATCGCGAGGTCGAAGCCGAAAAACTCATCGCACTCGTGCGCGAACTAAAAGACCGCAACCGCCCGAACGAACTGATCCCCGCGCTCAATCGACGTTTCCGCGAACTCGACCGCGTGTACAACAGCCAACTTTTTGCGCCGCACTATTCCGAAAACCTGGACATTGGCGAGCCATCGACGCTGGCGGACATCATCAACGGCTTGTACGGCTCGTCGGCGAATTTCACCAGCTACAATTTCGCGCTGATCGACGCGGACGTGCTGGGTCGAGTCTACGAACAGTATCTCGGCTACGTGTTGTCCGAGCGCGAGGAATTGGAAGCGAAGAAAACCAAGCGCAAGTCGCAGGGGATTTACTACACGCCGACGTTCGTCGTCAAGTACATCGTGCAGCAAACGCTCGGCAGATACCTGGAGGAGCGCGGCTACAACGCGGCACGCACCGTCCGCGTGCTCGATCCCGCGTGCGGCTCGGGTTCGTTCCTCATCGAAGCGTTCGACGTGCTGGACCAGTTTCTGGCGCGCGAGAGCGGTCAGGCGCACGGCGCGCACGATATGCGCGATTACGCGCGGCACATGCAAATTCTAACGTCGAACCTCTACGGCGTGGACAAGGACGAGCAGGCGGTCGAGGTTGCACAACTCAACCTACTGCTCAAGGCGCTGAATGTGCCGAGTAAGTTGCCCAAGTTGGAGAACATCCGCCAGGGCGATTCGCTCATCAGCGGCACGCCGAAGGAATTGGAAGAGTATTTTGGCGCGGACTGGAAGAAGAGGAATCCGTTCAATTGGGACGAGCAGTTCCGCGCGGTGATGGCGGATGGGGGATTTGATGTGATTATTGGCAATCCGCCGTACGTGCGTATCCAAACGCTCCCGAAAGACGAAGTGGCGTTCTTCAACAAGCACTATGCGGCGGCAACGGGCAATTATGACATCTACGTGCTATTTGTCGAGCGCGCGCTGCAATTGCTCAAGCCCGGCGGCGCGTTCGGAATGATTCTGCCAGACAAGTTTATGCAAGTCGATTACGGCGCTGGACTGCGCAAATTGATTTCTGGAAACAGATTTGTTGACAGAATTGTAGATTTCAAAGAGTTTCAGGTATTTGAGGCAGCAACGACGTACACCTGCTTGTTATTTCTGAAGAAGCAGGCGAATCCAAAATTCACGGTCATTGCCGTTCAGAAAAAAGATGGTGAGGGAACCGAGCAGATATTCGACGCGCCAATTCAAGAACTCGCGTCCGATGCTCTCGCGGAAAAAGCGTGGTCTCTGGGCAGCGGCGCGACGAACACGCTACTCGAAAAGATTGCAAGCAACTCGACACCCCTGCTTGAGTTGCCGTCAGAGATTTCGCGCGGTTCAAGCAGTGGAGCAGATGAGGTTTTCATCGTTGCGTCTGCGGGCAGAGCATTCAAAACGCGTAACGGCCAAGTGACTCAAATCGAGCCAGAGATTCTTCGGATCCCCATCTACGCAACTGACTTTGGTCACTATGTCTTCAACCCGAAATCGGACGAGCATATTATTTTTCCATACCAAGTATCCAAAGACAATTACACGTTGATAAGCGAGCGCGACTTCAGAAAAGAATTTCCGAACGCATACAAATATCTTTCCAGCCAACGAAAAAGGCTCGAAGAGCGCAAAGATTTCCAGCAGTGGTTTGGATTCAGCGCAGCGCGCAATTTGCATATTCACAACACAGCCCATTTCATCGTACCTTTGCTTGCAGATCGCGGACTTTATGCCGAACTTCCGAAACAGAAGAGTAAGTATTGCTTGATGGCAAGCGGCGGTTTTAGTATTTCAGTCGGCAAGACCGCGTTGTCGCCCAGGTATGTACTCGGTTTGCTAAATTCCAAGTTACTGTATTGGAATCTGCGGCAAATCAGTAACGTGTTTCGCGGTGGCTGGATAACATGTACAAAGCAATACGTTGGACAACTCCCCATCCGCCGCATCAACTTCGACAACGCGGCAGAGAAGCAGCAGCACGACGCCATCGTCGCGCTCGTGGAACAGATGCTGCAATTGCAGAAAGAGTACGCGGAAGCGTCGCGCGAGAAGCTGCCGCGCGCGGACGCGCTCAAGCGGCGCATCGACGAAACCGACGCGGCGATTGACGAGTTGGTCTATCGCTTGTATGATTTGAGCGCGGAGGAAATTCGCGTGGTGGAACAATCATCGGAGCGCAGGCAATGAATAAACGCAAACTACTCGAAAAGGCAATGAAAGACTATCACATCAATATCTTTTACAGCGTCGAGGATGGCGGATATATTGCAGATATTCCTGATCTGGAAGCGTGTTCCGCTTTTGGCAAAACTCCAGCCGAGGCATTGGCACAGGTCGAGATAGCCAAAACAGCGTGGCTGGACGCAGCACGCGCGGAAGGCAAGCCCATCCCGGACCCCAAATATCGCCCCGTCATCTATCAAGTTGCCGCGTACACGAGTCATTGAGAAAAGGAGTCCCATGTCCTACCTTACCCTCGCCGACCTGAAAGAAATCGAACCCGTCGCCGGCTTCAAAGCGCGCTTTGTACACGCCGACCACATGACGCTGGCGTATTGGAACGTCGCGGCGGGCGCGGCGTTACCGCAGCACGCGCACGTCCACGAGCAAATCGCCAACGTCATCGAAGGCGAGTTTGAATTGACGATTGCCGGCGAGACGCGCGTGCTGAAGCCGGGGCAAGTCGCCGTCATTCCATCGAACGTGCCGCACTCCGGCAAGGCGCTGACGAAATGCGTCCTCATCGACGCGTTCTACCCGGTGCGCGAAGATTACAAGCGCGCCGCGAGCTGAACACGCCGCGCGCTCGCCCCTTTCAGACCTTTCAGATTCAGAAACCTGGAAGGTCCTTTTGCCGGTGATTTACCCGTATCTTAATTTCACCGCAGAGACACAGAGATCGCAGAGAAATCAAAATAGACTTTATCAGGAATAATTTTTGGCTCTCGCCAAGACGCAAAGAACGCAAAATTTAGCTCGAAAACCTTAGCGATCTTGGCGACTTGGCGTGAGATTCCTTATTCCCGATAACGTCTAATATAAAAAAACTCGGCGTGCTCCGCGTCTCTGCGGTGAGATGTGAATAATCACCAGGGAGTTGCTGTTGACACCATCGTTCAATCGGATAGAATAGTCGCAGGAGAGTGAAACTGTGACAACCCATCAGCTCGATACTCAACTCGCCGCGCTGCGGCGAGTTTTCGATGCGCTCGATTCCGTCGCGGTCGCGTTTTCGGGCGGCGTGGATTCCACGCTGGTGTTGAAGCTCGCGCACGACGCGCTCGGCGCGCGCGCGGTCGCCGTCACCGCCGTGAGCGAGAGTCTTGCCGCCGGCGAACTGGAAGAAGCGCAGCGGCTCGCCGCGCAGATCGGCGCGCGGCACGTCGCGCTCCGCACGCGCGAAACCGCCGACCCGCGCTATCTGGCAAATCCAGTCAACCGCTGCTACTTTTGCAAGACCGATATGTTCGACGAAATGCAGGCATTCGCCGCGCGCGAACACATCGCCGCGATTGCCGATGGTCTGAACGCGGACGACTTTCGCGATCATCGACCGGGACGCCAAGCCGCGCGCGAGCACCACGTGCTCAGCCCACTCGCCGAGGTTGGATTGGGCAAAGACGACATTCGCACACTGTCGAAAGAAATGGGGCTGCCGACGTGGGACAAGCCCGCGCTCGCCTGCCTCTCCTCGCGCATTCCCTACGGCACGACGATCACGCTGGAAGCATTGTCGCAGGTCGATCGGGCGGAAATCTATCTGCGCGCGCTGGGTGTGCGGCAGGTGCGCGTTCGCCGGCTGACCGATACTGCGCGCATCGAGGTCGAGCCGCGCGACATCGCCATCGTCCGCGATCATCGCGCGCCGATTGTCGCATACCTCAACGCGCTCGGCTTTGCCGCGGTTACACTCGACCTCGACGGTTATCACAGCGGCGCGCTCAACGACCGCGGTGAGCACCGCGTGGAGCCGCTGTGAACGCGGAGCATCTGCGCGGGCTGCTCGAGCAAGTGCGCGCGGGTGAGCGCACTATCGACGACGCGATGACCGCGCTAAAGGATTTGCCGTACCAAGACCTCGGATTCGCGCGGCTCGATCATCACCGCGCGCTGCGCCAGGGCTTTCCCGAAGTCGTCTTCTGCGAAGGCAAGCGCGTCGAGCACACCGTCGAGATCATGCGGCAGCTGACGCGCGAGCACCCGCTCGTCATGGCGACGCGCGCGTCCGCGGAAACGTTTCGCGCGATTCAAGCCGCGCTGCCGACAGCCCAGTACTATGCTCAAGCGCGCATCGTCGTCGTCGGCGAACCGAACGCGGCGACTACCTCGGCGGGGCTGCTGGTCGTCAGCGCGGGGACAGCCGATTTGAACG
Source organism: Anaerolineae bacterium (assembly GCA_027457205.1). Classification (GTDB taxonomy): domain Bacteria; phylum Chloroflexota; class Anaerolineae; order UBA4142; family UBA4142; genus DAIDTM01. The sequence continues at coordinate 10,855 of DAIDTM010000040.1, forward strand.
TGGCGGAAGAAGCCGCTGTGACCGCGCAGGTGATGGGCAGTCGCGTCGAAAAACTCTACGA
>DAIDTM010000041.1 GCA_027457205.1 Anaerolineae bacterium
CCAAAGTCACCCTGCGCGCGCCGGAAGAGTTGTAGAAATAGCAGAGGCGACCCAGCGGGTCGCCTCTGCATTTATGCTTGCCCTACCTGTGATTTCAAATACGCTTCGATGAATTCGTCCAGTTCGCCATCCAGCACCAGATCGGTACGCGAGGTTTCGTGCTCGGTGCGGTGGTCCTTCACCATCTGGTAAGGATGCAGGACGTAGGATCGAATCTGACTGCCCCAGCCCGCCTCGACGTGCTGTCCCTTGAGCCGCAATTTCTCCTGCTCTTTCTTTTCGATTTCCAGCTCGACTAGACGCGAGCGCAGCACTTTGAACGCACTCTCCTTGTTCTGCAACTGTGAGCGTTGATTCTGGCACGTCACGATGATGCCGGTCGGAATGTGCGTGAGCCGAACCGCAGTGGAGACCTTTTGCACGTTCTGTCCACCGTGCCCAGACGCGTGGTAAATGTCGATCTTGACATCTTCCGGTTTGATCTCGACTTCGACCGCGTCTTCGATCTCCGGCATCACCTCGACCAGGACGAACGACGTGTGCCGGCGGTGGTTCGCGTCGAACGGCGAGAGGCGCACGAGGCGATGCACGCCGCGCTCGGCTTTCAATCGCCCATAGGCGTACTCGCCGACGATTTCGATGGTGGCGGACTTGATGCCGGCTTCATCGCCCGGCATTTCTTCCAGAATCTCGGTCTGGTATCTCCTAAGCCCGGCGTAACGCAGGAACATTCGCATCAACATCTGCGCCCAGTCCTGTGATTCGGTGCCGCCGGCGCCGGCGTGAATCGACAGGATGGCATTGTTGCGGTCGTACTCGCCGCTGAAGAGGAGATTGAACTCCAGCGCGGCGAGTTTCTTTTCGATCTCCACGACCTCGCGCGCGATCTCGTCGCCCACACCTGCACTTGCCCCCAAAGGGGTCGGTGCAAGCGTCTCCGCCGGGTTCTCTTCGATAGCCAGGTCGAGCAAACCCGCCGCGTCGCGCGCGCGGCGTTCCAGCTCGCGCCACGTCGATGTTCCCTCTTTCAGCGCGGTCAGTTCGCGCATCGCCTTTTGCGCGGCGATATTATCGTTCCAGAAATCGGATTGCGCGGACGCGCGCTCCAATTCTGCTGCGCGCTTTTCTTTGCCCGCAATGTCAAAGGCGCTCCAGGAGCGAAGCGATGCGCGTGTTCATTTCAGCGAGCTTGGATTTCAGGTCTTCCACAATATACCTCGGTTTAAGGGTTTCATGTTGCTGCGCGTAGTTTCAAGTTGTTCTCAAACCATGTTGAACTATCAATACTTTCGCCAATTCAAATTTTGAACGGAAAAATGTGGGGCAAATTTCCAAATTTGCCTTACGTTGGCGAACCTATTTGACTATTTGAAACTATTCGAATAGTCCGTCCACAAATTCCTTCGCGTCGAACTCGGCGAAATCGTCGAGGGCTTCGCCGGTGCCGATGAACTGGATGGGCACCCCAACTTCCTGCGCAATCGCAAAGACGATGCCGCCCTTCGCCGTGCCGTCGAGCTTCGTGAGGATCAAGCCGGTGAGCGGCGTCGTTTTTTTGAATTCACGCGCCTGTTGCAAGCCATTCTGTCAGGTCACCGCATCGAGCACAAGCAGCGTTTGGTGCGGCGCGGTCGGGTCGTTCTTTTGCAGCACGCGCGCGATCTTTTCCAACTCCTTCATCAGATTGAATTTTGTCTGCAAACGCCAGGCGGTGTCCACGATGAGATAATCGGCGCGCCGCGCGTTCGCCGCCTGCCACGCGTCAAACGCGACCGCGCCGGGATCCGCGCCGGGCTGATGCGCGACCACGTCGACGCCGACGCGCTGTCCCCATACCTTCAGCTGGTCGATGGCTGCCGCGCGAAACGTGTCCGCCGCGGCAAGCACGACTTTCTTGCCTTGCGATTTGTAGTACTGCGTCAGCTTTGCGATGCTCGTCGTCTTGCCGGCGCCGTTGACGCCGACGACGAGAATGACGGTTGGAGATTGGAGGTTGGAGATTGGAGGTTGGAGATTGGAGGTTGCAATCTGCAATATCGCGAGCAGCTCCTCTTTCAGCATCTCCTCGACGCGCGCTGCCTCGCGCACATGCTCTTTCTCTACACGCCCGCGCAGTTTATCCACCAGCGCGACGGTCGTCTCCACACCCACGTCCGCGGCGATGAGTGTTTCCTCAAGTCCCGACCAAAATTCTTCGTTGATGTCGTGCTTTGCAACGAGCGATGTGATCCGCGATAGAAACGATTGCCGCGTCTTGGTCAGACCCGTTTTCAACAATTGCGGACGGCGAAATAGTGAAACCAATGCAAACCTCAGGATTCAGTAGTCAGAATTGTTCATCTGTCATCTGTCATTTGCCATTTGCTCATCTGTCATTGACCGTCGCCATTATACACGATGCGCGATAAAAAACAAACGGCGGAAGCAAACGAACTGCATCCACCATTTCTGCCTTTTTACTTTTGCCTTTTGACTTGCTATTGCACTTCCATCGAGCCCCACTCACCCACCATCTGGTCGAGGGGTTCCTGCACCGCCGCGTAACTCGTCGTGAAATTCGGAAAATCGAGCTGCACGGTGCCCTGCGGATTCGGTACGAAGAAGGTAAACCGATCACGCCCCGGTATGCTGCGGAGCAAATTCAGCAGCTCGCGCATCCGCCGCACGTCTTCGTCCTGATCGTTCGTGCGCTCGAAATAAATCCGCAGGTGCCGCGCCGGTCCACTTGTCGCGCGCGCTGCCGGCGCAGCCAGTTCTGCGTGCCCGTTCCCGCCATTCGGCGTTGCGACGTATTCCGGCTTGCTCTCGGCAGCCAGGGGCATGCTGACAGTGACAGTTGTCTACGACTGACGACTGGCGACTGACTGCTGAACTCGTCCGGCGGCTCTTCCGGCGGTGGCGGCGTGCTTTCAACTTCCAGCGCTTCTTCGATGATGCCGGACGCGTCCGCGAGCGCGGCTTCGCCGTCGTCTGCGATGGCAAATTGAACGACATTTGGCTGTTCATTGAATTGTTCGTTCGCCGTCCGTCCTTCTTCCTCCGTTGCCTCCGGCGGCTGGTATTCGCTTGCCGTCTCGCACAGCAATTGAATCTTTCCCTCGCGCAACTCGACCTTGCCTTTGACCAGCACCAGCGCTTCGACGCGCCACAGCTCCTTGGAACGCGAGTACGTTTTCGGAAAGACCGTGACTTCGGTCGCGCCCGACGGGTCTTCGATCTGGACGAACGCCATCGGGTCGCCCTTTTTCGTCGTGATGACGCGCGACGATGTGACCACGCCGGCGATCGTCACCATCTGTCCGGCAATCGATTCGTCGATCTGATTGACGAAATGCGACACGGCTTTGTTCGACGATTTGCCGAGCCGCAGCAGGGGGTTATCGGAAAAGTACGCGCCGGTCAATTCCTTTTCGTCCGCGAGTTTTTCGCGGTTCGGAATCTCCGGCTCGTCCGGCAGCGTGCCGAACGTATCCGCCATCATTCCCGCCGCCGCGCCAACCGCGCCGAACATCGACAACTGCCCGCGGTCGCTGGCTTGGTGCGCGGCTTGGCTCGCCGCCATCATCCGATCCAAAACTTTCAACAGTTGCGAACGACGACCAAAGCGATCGAGCGCGCCGGCTTTGATGAGCGACTCGATCACACGGCGATTCACCAAACGCAGATCGACGCGGCGGCAGAAATCGTCGAGCGATTTGAACGCGCCGCCGGCTTTGCGCGCGCGGAAAATTGTTTCCACCGGACCAATGCCGACGTTCTTGATCGCGCTGAGCGCGAAATGTATCGCTTTGCCGGATTCGGCAATCGTGAACGCGGCGTCGCTCGCGTTCACATCCGGCGGCAGAATGTCGATGCCCATCCGCCGCGACTCGCTCACCAACACGCCAACTTTTTCGATGTTGCCGGTTTCGGTCGTGAGCAGCGCCGCCATATATTCGATGGGATAATGCGCCTTGAGGAACGCGGTCTGGCACGTCAGCACCGCATAGTCCGCCGCGTGCGCTTTGTTGAAGCCGTAGCGCGCGAAAAACTCCACGTCGTCGAAAAGTTTGTTCGCGATTTTCCGGTCGATGATGCCGGTCTTGTCCGCGCGCTCGACAAACTTGTCGTGCTCCTTGAGCAGTTTCTCCTTGTCCTTCTTGCCGACGGCTTTCCGCAGCAGGTCAGCTTGCGCGGCGGTATACCCGGCGACGCTCATCGCCATCTGCATGATCTGTTCTTGATACACCATCACCCCGAAGGTCTCTTCGAAAATCGGCTGAAGTGCGGGATGATCGTACGTGATCTTTTCCTTGCCATGCATCCGGTCGATGTAACTGGGAATCTTGTCCATCGGACCAGGACGATATAGACTGATCGCCGCGACGACGTGATCGAACCGATTGGGCTTCATCCGCGTCAGCACGCCGCGCAAGCCCGCGCCTTCCACCTGAAATACGCCGGTCACATCGCCGCGCGAGAGGAGATCGAACGCCTTCGGATCTTCGATGGGAATGTTGCTGAGGTCGTACTTGACGCCGTGCCGCGCGTAAATCAGCTCGCACGCACGGCGCATGATCGAAAGCGTCGCGAGTCCGAGGTAGTCCATCTTGAGCAAGCCAACGCGTTCGAGGATTTTCATTTCGAACTGCGTGACCGGAAAGCCGGTCGTCTCGTCGCCTTTCGTCGGACGATGCAGCGGCACGTACTCGACAATGGGCTGGTCCGCAACGACGACGCCGGCGGCGTGCGTGCTGGCGTGCCGCGCCACACCTTCGAGCAGACGCGCGTTGTCGATCAACTTGCGCAGGTAATCGCTGGTATCGTAGACTTGCTTGAGTTCCGGGATTTTTTCGAGCGAGTCGTCGAGCTTGACGTTGGGACCGCCAGGGATAAGTTTGGCGACGCGGTCGGCTTCGCTCAACGGATAGTCCAGCGCGCGCGCCACGTCGCGGATCGCCGCTTTCGCGCCCAGCGTTCCGAACGTGACGATCTGCGCGACGTTCGCCTTGCCGTACTTTTGCACCGTGTACTCGATCAGTTCTTGGCGACGGTCGTCCGGAAAATCGAGATCAATGTCCGGCATCGAGATGCGGTCCGGGTTGAGGAAGCGTTCAAAGATGAGGCGGTGCTTGAGCGGATCGAGACTGGTGATGCCGCAGCAGTACGCCGCCATCGAGCCGGCGGCAGAGCCGCGCACGTTGTACCAAATGTCCTTGTCGCGCGCGGCGCGGCACAGGTCCCACACGATGAGAAAGTACGTGTCGAAACCCATTTTGTGGATGATGCCCAGTTCGTATTCCAAGCGGTCGCGCGCGGGCGCGTTGCCGTCCGGGTAATGCTTCTTGAATCCCTCGTCGCACAGGCGGCGCAGGTACGTTGCCGCGTCGTATCCGTCCGGCAAAGGAAAAACCGGCAGGCGATAGCCCTTGAAATCCAGATCGACGTTGCAGCGCTCGGTGATGGCGAGCGTGTTGGCGATGGCTTCTGGTACTTCGCGCCACACCGCGCGCATCTCGTCGCTCGATTTCAAATAATAATCGCTGCCGTCCATCCGCATCCGCTTTGGATCAGTGACGACGGTGTTCGTCTGAATGCACAGGAGAATGTCCTGCGCCGTCGCGTCTTCCGGACGGAGATAGTGCGCGTCGTTCGTCGCGACGAGCGGCAGCTCGAACTCGCGCGCGAGCGCGCTCAATTCTTTGTTCATCCCGGCAAATTCCGCGATACCGTGCTCCTGCAGCTCGACGTACAAACGGTCTTTGAAAACATCCTTGAACCAGCCGAGCGCGCGGCGCGCCTCGCCCTTGCGTCCATCGTGCAAGAGACGCTGCACTTCGCCGGACGGGCAGCCGGTCGTGCAGATGATGCCGGCGGAATATTTGGCGAGCAGATCGTGATCGACGCGCGGGTAGTAGTAGAATCCTTCCAACTCCGCGGCAGAGACGAGACGCAGCAGATTGTGGTAGCCCTCGTCGTTCTCCGCGAGCAGCAGCAGGTGGTACGAGGAGCGGTCTTCCTTCGCGTCCTTGTCTTTCATGCCGCGCTTCGCCAGGTACGCTTCGACGCCGATGATGGGCTTGATGCCTTTGGCTTTGCACTCGTCGTAGAATTCGATCGCGGCGAACATCGAGCCGTGGTCGGTGAGGGCGAGCGCGGGCTGCTGCAGCTCCGCCGCGCGCGCGGCAAGGTCTTTGGGATGCGGCAGCCCGTCGAGGAGACTGTATTCGCTGTGGGTGTGGAGGTGGACAAAGTCAGACATAAGATACCAGACAACAGATGACAGACGACAGGATTCAGACTTGCGGCAGTCTGTTGCCTGTCGTCTATGTTCTGACGTAATTATAGCACACATTTTTGCGCGTGACGTATGAGTTTGGTCAAAGCGCAAAAACTTTAAGGCGGGCGCGCGACCCCATTGACACTCTTCCTCTTTCGCATTAGAATCTCAGCGTGCCTTAAAAAGTCGTCCATTGCTCGATGAACATTCCACCAAGGAGGTCCGCCATGCCGCAACTGGCTAACTACATCTTCGGTATCCACGATCCGGACGGCGCGGGACTGATGACGACGGCGCACAAGCCCGGCTGGGTCGTCGTCAGCGCGCTCGCCAGTGACCCCGGCGGCGATTTCTCCGGCTTGGCGAATCAAGGTATCGGCGTGATCGTCCGGCTCAATCACGGTTACGGCTCGGATGGAACGATTCCCAACTCATCGCAGTACGACACGTTCGCGCAGCAGTGCGCGAGTTACGTCGCCGCGTCGCACGGCGCGAGCATCTGGATCATCGGCAATGAGACGAACCTGCCCTTTGAACGACCCGGCAATAACAACGGCAATGGCGGCGAGGTCATCACACCAACGCTGTACGCGCAGTGCTTTGCCAAATGCCGCGCCGCGATCAAGCGCGCGCCAGGTCACGCGAACGATTGGATTGCGCCGTCGCCGCCCGCGCCCTGGAATCCGCAGACCACTTATCCATCCAATCCCTCCGGCGATTGGGTACAGTATTTCAAGGATATTCTCACGAACTGCATCCAGCAGGGACAACCGCCGGACGCGCTCGCGCTGCACACGTACACGCACGGCAACACGCCTGACCTCATCGCGAGCGAGCAGAAGATGAACGCGCCGTTCCAGAATTATCATTCGAATTTTCGCACCTACCGCGATTTTCTTGCGGTCGTGCCGGCAGCGTTGAAATCTGCGCCGGTGTTTATCACCGAGACGCAAGCCGCCGATCCGACGTGGTGGCAAAACCAAAATACCGGCTGGGTGCGAGCCGCGTACGCCGAGATCAACGCGTGGAACGCGGTCGCGTCGAATCAAGCCGTTCAAGCCGTGTGCCTTTTCCGCTGGCAGACCGGCGACAGTCGCTGGAGCATCGCGGACAAGCCGGCGGTGCAGGATGATTTTCGCGCGGCGATGCAGAATGAGTACCGCACCCGCGCGCCTGCCGCGTCGCCCGCGCCGCAGCCCCAACCACAGCCGCCCGGCGGATCGCCAACCGGCTGGTGTCCCTTTGCGACCAAGCGACCGATCACACCAAACAATTACGACGTCGGGCGCAGCGGGCAAAAAGTCAAAGCCGTCGTGCTGCACATCGCCGCGGGATCGATGGCGGGCATCTTCCCGACGTTCAACGATCCGAACCGGCTGGCGTCCGCGCACTTTGCCGTCGCCAAGGACGGCACGATCGAGCAGTACGTCTCGATCAACGACACTGCCTACGGCGTGGGGATGCGGTACAGCAACGGAAACTGGTACAACCCGCGCGGCGTGCTCGCCAAGCCGTCGTGGACAGGTCTCCAGCCGCCGCTCAATCCGAACCTGTACACCATCAGCGTCGAGCACGAAGGTCAGCCGGAAGACCTGTGGACGCAGGCGATGTACGATGCGAACAATCGGCTGCTGCAATGGATCGCCGCGCAGATCACCATCACCTACATCCCGCGCCAGACGCTCATCGGACATTTTGAGATCGATCCGGTTGATCGACCGAACTGTCCGGGACCGAACGTGCAGTGGGACCAGATCGCGGCGGACGCGAACGGCGCGTCGGCGCCCAGCACCGTACTGTCGGAGATTCAGGCGACCGCGAACGAAGTGACCACGTTGTCGATCAACACCCAGTCCGCGCTGTACATCTTCGCGCAGCAAAATAATCTCGGCAACCCGCAGACGAACGAGTTCCAGTTTCCGGTCGGCAACGACACGTACGTTGGACAGGTGTACAATTTTGGCATCGTCTACGTGAAGCAAGGCGATTGGTCGAACGTCGCGTCGGTCCAAAAGCCGGCAGGCGTGCCCGCGCCCGCCAACCCGATTGCGGGAGCCGCTGTTGCCGCCGCGCAGCAGCAGACTTGGATGCCGATCAACGTCAATTCCGGTTTCTACAAATTCGCGCAGGCAAACCATCTGGGCGATCCACAGTCCGACGAGTTCGACTTTACGGTTGACGATGCTTATCGCGGTCAGGTGTACCTGAACGGTTTTGTCTACGCCAAGAAAAGCAATCTTGCCAACGTGATGTGGGTCAAGAAGTTGGGTCAGTAAAAACGTTCTAACGTTTCGCCGTTGAAACGATCAAGGAGGAGCGTATGGATTTCGATCCGCGCCTGACCAATCTTGGCGTCAGCGTCAAAGCCGCAGGTCCAAACGCGACGTGGAGTCTCGTGTCTGTCCAATACCAGGACGAAACACAGTCGGGTGGAAATCATCACATCTACTTTATCGTGCTCGACGCGTCCGGCAAGCAGACCGGCGGTCTCCAATGCGTTGTCGACTGGGTGGGGCGTGACCCGCACGACAAGCCAACCGTTACACTGTCCGATCCGAACCAGCCCGTGAATTTTCCAATGTACGCCAACCTCGACCTCACGTTGAAGAACGGACCGTACTTTGCGTACATCGCAGACCCCAGCCAGAGCGACGTAATTTCCGGCTTGGGACTGCCCGAGCATCGCCACGTGAATTACGTACTCAAGTTCGCGGCGGCGACGCCGGCTAGTACGCAGCCGCCGGCGCAGATGACGCTGGACCAAACCGCGCAAGCCACCGCGCAAAAGTACACCTGGATGCCGATCAACACCGACGGCGCGTTGTACAAATTCGCGCTCGCAAATAATCTCGGCTACCCGCAGACCGACGAATTCGAATTTCCGTTCAGCGGCGACACGTACGTCGGACAAGTCTACAACCTCGGCATCGTCTACGCCAAGAAAGGCGACTGGGGCAACGTCAAGTGGGTCAAGAAACCCTAGCGCGGAGCGACCTGAACCTTGCGAGGGCAGATAACCTTCGCAAGGTTTTGGTGACCGGCGCAAACGGCTTTATCGGCTCGTGGATCGTGCGCGCGCTGGTGGATCGCGGTCAACCGGCGCGCGCGTTTGTTCGCGCGAGCGCCGACCTGCGTAATCTCGCCGACGTGCGCGAACGCATCGAAATTGTCACCGGCGATCTGCTTGATCGCGATTCGCTCTGCCGCGCGATGACCGGCTGCCGCGCGCTGATCCACGCCGCCGGCGCGGTGACGACGCATCCGCGTGATGCCAAGCGCGCGTGGGACGCGCACTATACCGGCGCGCTCAACACATTTGCGGCGGCGCGCGCGGCAAGCATCGAACGCATCGTCTATACCGCGTCGATTTTTACGCTCGGCGCGGGATGGAAAGACCAGCCCGCCGACGAGGAGCATTGGCAAGCGTTTACGCCACGCGGGTGGGGATACTGGGACGCCAAGGTCGCCGCGCAGCGCGAGGCGGAGAAACTTGTCGCCGCAGGATTGCCCCTCGTCTTTGCCTATCCAACATTCTGCTTCGGACCCGGCGACATTCATCTATCGTCTTCCGGACAGTTGGTCGATTATCTGCGCGGACGGCTGCCCGGCGTAACCGACGCGGGCATCAACGTGATCGACGTGCGTGACTGCGCGCTGGGACATGTGCTGGCGTTGGAGTGCGGGCGCATCGGCGAAAACTATCTGCTTGCCGGCAAAGACATCGAGTTCCGCGAGCTGTTCGCGCGCGCGGGCGCGATTGCCGGCGCGCGGCGGCGTATCGGCGTGTTCCCGCGCCGGCTGATGCTGCCCGTCGGATGGTTGTTGGAAAAGGTGATGCGGCATCCGCCGCTCGATTATGCGACCGCGCAGATCGCGCAGTATTTTTGGTACTACCGCGGCGATAAAACCGCGCGCGAACTGGGGCTGACCACGCGGCGGCTTGAGGAAACGCTGCGCGACGCGATCGTGTGGCTCCGCGAACGGCGAATGATCTAGCTCGCGAATCGACGCGAAAAAGAATTACCGGCGGTTCGTGGGAAAATGGAGGAAGCTGGATGTCTGAGGTCACCGAATTTCGCAAGGCGAAAGACAATTTCTTCAAGACGAGCCCGCAGTCGCCGCTGACGCTGGAGCAGAAGAAGAGTTTCGCCGGCTTGCCTTACTTTCCGGAGAATCCGGCGTTGCGCTTCGAGCTGCCGTTGGAGCGTTACGCCAATCCAGAACGTGTGCTGATGCAAACGAACACCGGCGCGACGCAGGAGTACTTGAAGATTGGGCAAGTGCGCTTCAAGGTCAATGGCGAAGATGCGTCGCTCCAAGTGTACGAATCGACCGATAATACTGGCGCGTACTTTGTGCCGTTTGTCGACGCAACCGCGCCGGCAGAATCCTACGGCGCGGGAAGGTACCTGGAGCCGGAGGAACAGCACGCCGGCGAACTCCTCGTCGATTTCAACTTTTGTTACAATCCTTATTGCGCGTACAACGACCGCTGGTCGTGTCCCTTCCCGCCGCCGGAGAACCGGCTGAAGGTACGCATCGAGGCGGGCGAGAAGAAGTATCACGAGTAGCCGGAGAGTTCAAACTTTTTGCTTGCCGCGTCTTTTGTCCGAGAGGATTTGCATGACCCAAGCTGACACTTGTCGAACCTAGGTTGTGCCAAAACTGCACGCGGCGGGCTGGAGCGATGAATAGATCCGCGAACAGGTCTCATTCACGGATGGGCGCATCATTCCGGTCGGCAGCCGTCGAAGCCGAAGCGGATTACAAACACGCGGGTGACGGATTGCAGTAGATGTGGCAGTGTGGATCACGGTCAAGCAGGTGTTTGAGCTTGACCCGGAGGAGCATGTCCTCAAGACCCTGTCCTACTCCGCCGCTATCGGAGAAAGGCGCGACGTGGAGATCGCCGCGCGCTTTGGCGGCGCGGAAGAGATGCGCCAAACAGTCGAGAAGATGCAGGCGTTGTTGCACGCAGAGTGACTCATAACCCAAAGGGTTTTCGAGACCGTTGCCGTCGCGTGATGGACGCCTACACATAATTGGACACTGTAGCACGCCCACCGACACTCTGCAAACTCACCGCAGAGGCGCAGAGCACGCCGAGAAAACCTTAAAAACTCTGCGCTCTCTGCGTCAGCGGTGAAATTCAGCAGGTTTTCGGTAGCCATGCTACACTGTCCAAAGTCGAGCCAGTTTAGCACATCATTTGGATTTCAGCCGCTACCCCGGAATGTTCTCGATTTTGCCAAGACCGTGGGCGAAGAACGTGATTCCCGCCATGATTCGCAAAACGGTCGGGACAAGCGCGCTGAGTTTATCGACGTAGGGTTTTAGCATGGGAGGTATTCTCCCGCGCGGGCTTATTTCACCGCGCCGCAAGCAACGTAGACGCCGGCTTGCGTGGTCGATTTGTGAACGTTGATCGAGTAACCGCCGGCAAGCAGATCAGACAACGCGGCGTTTACCGTAGTAACGGATTTGCCATCGACGACGTTGGTCAGCGGGTATTTGACCGCGCCGACGTTCGGGCACGACCCGGTGTGAATGTGCGCGGGCTGCGACACGCCTGCACCGCCGGAGGTCATATTGATCACCACTTGCGTCTGATTGCCTTCAGCCAGCAGCACGGCGAAGGCAGGCGTCTGATTGGCATCGCGTCCGGGTCCGAGATTGATGACGGTGCCTTGCGGAATGTTCGCGCAAGCCACGTAGATGCCGGCTTGACTCGTCGACTTGTGAACGTTGACGGCAAAACCGCCGGTGAGCAGCGAAGCCAGCGGCGCATTCACGACGGTGGTCGACGCGCCATCGACGACGTTAGTCAGCGGGTATTTGACCGCGCCGACGTTCGGGCACGACCCGGCGTGAATATGCGCGGGTTGCGATACGCCTATGCCGCCGGATTTCAAGTTGAGCACGACCTGGGTCTGATCGCCTTGCGCCGTGAGCACGACGGTCCCCGGCGTCTGATCGCCGTCGCGACCCGGTCCGAGATTGATGGTGATACTGGCAGCCGGCGCGCTGTTTGACGCCGGGGCGGTGGTGGGCTGGGGCGCGGTCGTCGGCTGCGGCGCAGTGGTTGGCGCAGGCACGGCGGTGGGCGGCACAGCAGTGGGTGCGGGCGTGGGCGTTGGTGCGGGCGCGCATGCGGCGAGTGCTATCACCGCGATCGCTAGGATC
>DAIDTM010000042.1 GCA_027457205.1 Anaerolineae bacterium
CGCGTGCCGCTGTTCCTGATGGATACCGACATCGACGCAAACGCGCCGGCAGACCGTGAACTTGCCGCGCACCTTTACGGCGGCGACCGCGAGCTGCGGCTCATTCAAGAATACGTACTCGGCATTGGCGGCGTCCGGACGCTGCGCGCGCTGGGTTACCATCCGCGCGTCTGGCACTTGAACGAGGGGCACTGCGCGTTCTCGGTGCTGGAGCGCGCGCGCGAATTCGTCCAGCAGGGGATGACGTTCGATCAAGCGCGCGACGCGGTGCGCGCGACGACGGTGTTTACCACGCACACGCCGGTGCCCGCCGGCAACGACTCGTTTTCGTTCGAGCTGATCGAAAAGTATTTCGCCGCGTTCTGGCAAAAGCTCGGCGTCACGCGCGAGCAGTTCTTCGATCTGGCGCGGCAGTACCTGCCGTGGGGCGCGGCGGAGTTCAGCATGACCGTGCTCGCGCTGAAATTCTCGGCCGCGGCGAACGGCGTGAGCGAGTTGCACGGCGAGGTCTCGCGCAAGATGTGGAATTTCCTGTGGCCCCAGCGCGCAGAACACGAGGTGCCGATTGGCTATATCACGAACGGCGTGCACTCGCTGACGTGGCTCGCGCCGGAGTACCACGTCCTCTTCGACGAGTATTTCCCGCGCGATTGGCGCGCGCGGATAGACGCTCCCGCGCTGTGGGAAAGCATCGAAAAGATTCCGGACGAAAGACTGTGGGCAACCCATCAGATTTTGAAACAGCGGCTGATGGAGGTTGTCAAGGCGAGCGCGGTAGGGGCGATTCATGAATCGCCTCTAGAAGAACACGCGCTGACCCTCGGTTTCGCGCGGCGCTTTGCGACGTACAAGCGCGCGGTGCTGGCGTTCCGTGATATCGAACGCCTCAAGCGAATTCTGAATCACGCGGACCGCCCCGTGCAGATTCTTTTCTCCGGCAAGGCGCATCCCGCGGATGATCCCGGCAAGGAATTCATCCGGCAGATCGTCGAGTTCTCGCGCCAGCCAGGATTTGCCGGACGCGTCGCGTTCGTCGAGGATTACGACATCAACGTCGCGCGCGCGTTGGTGCAGGGCGTGGACGTGTGGCTTAACAATCCGCGGCGTCCGCTGGAAGCAAGCGGAACGAGCGGGCAGAAAGCGTCGCTGAACGGCGCGCCGAATTTCAGCGTGCTCGATGGCTGGTGGCGCGATGGGTACATCGCCGCCGTGAACGGCTGGGCGATTGGCGAAGATCGCGCGTGGGATGACGTGAACGCGCAGGACGCCGCCGACGCAGAGTCGTTCTACGCGACGCTGGAAAACGAGATCGCGCCGATGTTTTACGCGCGCGACGCGGATGGCGTTCCGCGCGCGTGGGTACGGAAGATGAAGAACGCGATCAAAACCATCGCGCCGCGTTTTTCGACGATGCGGATGGTCAAGGAATATACGACGAAATACTACATTCCGGCAGCGACGAGAATGGAATAAATCACGGATCACGTCTCACGATTCACGTGATGCGTGAAACGTGAACTTGTTGCACGGCATGTCCTACTCAACCGACTATTTTACCGCGCGCGAATCC
>DAIDTM010000043.1 GCA_027457205.1 Anaerolineae bacterium
AAACAAAGGGCGATCGATTGGTTGAAAAAAGTTGGGCTGGGCGAACGGCTAGGCAGCCGCCCCGATCAGTTGTCGGCGGGACAGCAGCAGCGCGTGGCGATCGCGCGCGCGCTGATCACCGAACCCATCCTCGTTCTCGCCGATGAGCCAACCGGAAATCTGGACACGCGCTCGTCCGACGAGATCGCGGGATTGCTTCAGCAGGTCGCCAAGACCTGGGGACGCGCCGTGTTGATGGTAACGCACGACCCGCGCATTGCGGCGTACGCCGACCGCATCGTCTTTCTCAAGGACGGAACCATCGTCGACGAGGCGCGGCTCGAGTCGAAGGACAGTAAAGACAACACCAACATTGTCGCCGATAGGATGAAAGCGATCGCCTAGCGTTGGCGATGAAACTCTGGAGATGCATCGTGAGAAAGCTAATTCTTGCGTTTGGATTCATTATACTAACGTCGATTTCGCTCGCCGGTTGCAGTGGAGCGCAACCCACGACCTCGGCGACGCCCACCGCCGCGTCCGTGAATCCCATCGGACTGGCGGGCAGTATCATCGCCCAAGGTACGGTGACGCCGATCAAGAGCGCGTCGCTTAGCACGCCGACAAGCGGAATTGTGGCTGAGGTATCGGTGAAGGAAGGCGACCACGTGGACGCGGGGCAAGTGCTCGTCCGCCTCGCCGCCGGACAGCAGCAAGCCGCCGTCGCGCAGGCGCAAGCCGCGTTGAAGCAGGCGCAAGCGGCGCGGCAGAAACTCGATCAGCCAGTCGACCAGAATCTCATTATCGCCGCGCGCGCCGACCTTGCCAACGCGCAAGCCGCGGTGCAACAAGCGCAAGCCGCGTACGATCGCGCCGGCGGCGGGAGCAATCCGCAGGTCGGAATGCTACCGACCACGTTGGCGCTAGAAAACGCGATCAACGCGCGGAACGCCGCGCAGGCGCGGCTGGATAATTTGATGAAGCCGCCGTCTGCCGCAGACATTGCGTCAGCGGACGCCGGCATCGCCGCCGCGCAGGCGAATGTGCAGAGCGCGCAAGCCGTGCTGGCAGACACCGAGCTGCATGCGCCGTTCGCCGGGACCATCGCCACCATCGACGCCAAGGTAGGCGAAGCCGTGACCGCCGGCGTACCCATCATCCAGCTGGCAGATTTTTCCGCGTGGAAGGTCGAGACGACCGATCTGACCGAGATCAACATCGTCAATGTGCACGTGGCCGATGCCGCCACGCTTTCGTTCGACGCGATCCCAGACCTCAACCTCACCGGCAAGGTGACGAACATCGAGTCGTTTGGCACCAATCATCAGGGTGATATCGTTTACAAGGTCACTGTGACGCCGGACAAGATGGATGATCGACTGCGCTGGAATATGACGGCGAAAGTGAGTATCGAGCCGAAGCAGTAGATAGAGAGGTTTTGACTATGAACTTCCAACTTACACTCGCCGCCCGCTATCTGTGGGGGCGTAAATTACGAACGTTTCTCACCACGTTCGCCATCGTCATCGGCGTGATGGTCATTATGGGCACCGGCATTTACCTGCCGACGTTCATGAATGCGTTTCAAAATGGTCTAGTTTCCGCATCGGGACAGGCGGACGTGATGGTCGCGCTCAAATCGGGCGAGTCCTTCTCAACGAGTGTGGTGAACAAGATCAAATCCATCGAGGGCATCAAGGTCATCGCCGGTTCGATTGATCGCCCCATCACTCTGCCGCCCAATTTCTATGGGCGCAACTCGACCGTCCAGGGGCTGAACATTGTCGGCGTCGATCCGACGCTCGCGCCCAGTTTGCACGATTACGCCACCACGCAGGGACGCTTTTTGCGTCAGGGCGACGGCGATGTCACGGTGATTAGTCAGCGGCTCGCCGATTCGCTGGGGCTAAAACTGGGCGATGCGCTCAAAGTGCCGACGACCGAAGGCGTCGTCAAGCTAACGATTGTTGGTCTGCTGCCGAGCCGCGCGCTCATCGGCAACGAGCCGGTGCTCATCACGTTGACCCAGGCGCAGAAACTGCTCGATATGCAAAACCGCATCAACACCATCGAAGCCAATCTCGCGACGACCGACAAAACGCAAAGCCAAGCCATCGTCAATCAAATCAAAAACCAACTGGGCAGCGATTATACCCTGGGTGGATTGACGAGCGGCTCGCAATTCCTGGGCGCAATACAATTAGCTCAAGCCATCTTCAACCTGTTCGGCTTTCTCACGCTGCTGATGGGTGGGTTCATCATCTTTAACACCTTCCGCACCATCGTCGCCGAACGCCGCCACGACATCGGAATGCTGCGCGCAATTGGCGCGAGCCGCAGCACGATCATCGGGTTGATCCTTACCGAAGGATTGGTGCAGGGCATCGTCGGCACGGCGATTGGCTTGACGATTGGTTATCTGTTCGGGATAGCCCTGACGAACTTTACAGAGCCGTTCATCAAACAGTTTATGAATGTATCGATCAGTGTAACCACCGTCGATCCGATGCTCGTCGTCATATCGGTCGTGCTGGGAGTCGGCGTCACTGTTTTTGCTGGCTTGCTGCCCGCGTTCACTGCCAGCCGCGTCACGCCCATCGAAGCGCTGCGCCCATCGGTCAGTGAAACGGCGGCGCGTGTCGGTCGGATCAGTACCCTCGTCGGCGCGCTGATGATCGTCGTCGCCATCGTGGGCCTCTTGTCCGGCAGTTTCGAACTGACCGCGCTGGGCGGCTTGCTGTTCCTCGTCGGTCTGGTCCTCGTCGCGCCTGCGCTCGTCAAACCGATTGCGAACACGCTCAGTGTTTTGGTCGCGCTGGTTTTTGCGCGCGAAGGCACCGGCGAATTGGCGCAAGGCAATCTCACGCGGCAACCCTCGCGCGCGGCGATCACGGCGAGCGCAACGATGATCGGTTTGGCGATTGTCGTCGGCGCGGGCGGCATGATGTTCTCGCTGAACGATACGGTACTGGGGTTGTTCCAAAAATCGCTGGGAAGCGATTACTTGCTGCTGCCGCCATCGGTCGCCGCGTGGCAAGGGGACATCGGCGCGACTCAGGGACTCGCCGACAAGATTCGCTCGATCGATGGCGTGGGGGTGGTCAGCACTTTGCGTTACGCTCAATCGTACATTCGATCCGCGTCGGTCAAGGGTTCCGGCGACACGACGATTTCGGTGTTGGGCATCGATCCGGTCGCGTATCCCAAAATCTCATCGATGGATTTCCAAGCCGGGAATCAGCAGGTTGCCTTCGCCGCGCTGGCGCGCAACGAACGCAACGTCATTGTGAACGGCATCCTCGCCGCGCAAGCCAACCTGAAAGTTGGCGATGTCATTCCGCTTTCGACGCCGGACGGTCAACAGAACTATCGCGTCGTCGCGATCGGCGGCGATGTGCTCAATATGAAGATCAACACCGCGTACATTTCGCAGGCGGTGATGCAAGTGGATTTCCACAAGAGCGAAGATATTTTCTACCAGATCGATCTAGCGCCGGGCGCTAACCCGGCGACCGTGGAAACATGGTTGAACAAGATCGTGGCAGACTATCCGCAATTCCGGCTCGTCTCTGGGCGCGAGTACATGGCGGAATTCAGCCAACAGTACGATTCGATCTTTGCCGGGATGTACGTTCTGTTAGCCATCCTGGCGTTTCCGTCGCTGATCGCCATTCTAAACACGCTGGCGATTGGCGTCATCGAGCGCACGCGCGAAATCGGAATGTTGCGCGCGATCGGCGCGACGCGCGGTCAGGTGTGGCGGACGATCGTCGCGGAAGCCCTCTTGCTCTCGGCGATTGGCACGGCGTTCGGCATCCTGGCGGGACTGTACCTCAGTTATGTGTTCGTGCAAGGGATAAACGTAAGCGGGATTTTCAAGATGCAGTATTCGTTTCCGCTGGCGGGTGTGCTCGCCGCGATTGCAGTGGGCTTGATCTTCGGCGTGATCGCCGCGCTGTTGCCCGCGCGCCAGGCGTCGCGGATGGAGATCATCAAGGCACTTCGATACGAGTGAGACAGCGGTCAGTGAGACAGTGAAACAGTAAAACAGAAAACCCTGCGAAGGTCTTCGACCTTCGCAGGGTTGTTTTCACTCACAAGCGCGTCACTTTCGCAGCACAAGCGGCGTCTGTCCACTGGCATGTCTGAAAATAGGAACGACGAGTTCATCCAGTGCGATTGTCTTGGACATGTATCATCTCCCGATTGCAACGAACCACCAGCCCAAGTATAGCGAGATGATTAGGGCTGTCAAGTCGCGATCAACCATAAACCCGCATTGAGTTTTGCCCCATCACATTCTCCCATTCCTCCGCCGATAATCCCAGCCCGCGAATCTCGGCGAGGAATGGCGCATAATCTGGTTCGGTCTGTCGCTTGGGATAGAGGAGCAGCGGAAAATCGCTGCCGAACAAAACCTTGTCGCTGCCGACAATGTCGATGATCGTCCGGAAAATCTGCGGCGAGTACAACAGCGGCGACGCGGCGGAATCGTAAAAGACGTTCGCCGCTGCCTTGCGGACTTCGCGCATCAATTCGTAAAACGGAAATCCGCCGCCCCAGTGCGCGAGAATCAATTTCAAGTCCGGCACGGCTTTGACGAGCGCGTACACGTCTGCGAGCGGCAAGCGACCTTTGCCCGGATAATTGTGTCCCACCGGCTCGTTGGTATGCAGCAGCATTACTGCACCTAACTCTGCCGTGCGGCGCGCGAGCGCGGTGAAATTCGCGTTGTCCAAGTCGAAATGCTGCCCATCCGCGTTCAGCTCGCCCAGTCCGATCATTCCACCGGCAATACAGCGTTCCAACTCGCGAATCGCCGCCGCGCCTGCGTTCGGCTGAATCGCCGCGAGCGCGCGCAAACGATCCGGATGCTGCCGAGCAACCTCCATCGTCCACGTGTTTTGTTCGACGCAAATCTCGTGCGGCTGCCAGCACCAGCCGGCGAGTACCGCCTGGTCGATGCCCGCCGCGTCCATCGCCGCAATGAGTTCTTCCGCGCCGATCATGCGCGCGGCGTGCCCTCTGTACAGATCGCCGAAGAACGGATCGCGTTCGGCATAGCGCGCGCGGTCCGCGATCACGTCCGGCGAGAAGATATGCGTGTGGGCATCGATGATCATTTGGCTGTCCTCAACTAATTCTTGTGGCTCAGATTATAACGGCGGTGCGCGATAGCGTCAAACTTGTTTGCCAAGCCAATCGTTTGATGATATTATTCGCGTCCGGAGGAACGATGGCATACCACAACCTCACCGAATTCCTGAATCGCCTCGAAAAGAATGGGCAACTCAAACGTATCGCCGCGCCGGTCAGCCAGGACTTGGAGATCACCGAGATTGCCGACCGCGTGATGAAAAGCCGCGGCGACCAGAACGTCGCGCTGCTCTTCGAGAACGTGCGCGGGCACGCTTCGCGAATGCCGGTCGCCATCAACCTCTTCGGCACGGAGCAGCGGATGGCGTGGGCGCTCGGCGTCGAACACCTCAACGATCTGAACGAGAAACTCTCCGATTTCGTGTCGCTCGAAATGCCGCGCGGCTTGATCGACAAGGCGCAGCGCGGGCTGGAGATGCTCAGCGCGCTGCGCGCGGTCGAGCCGAAGATCGTCGCGCGCGGCGAATGCCAGCAAGTGATCGAAGACAAGCCGTCGCTTGCATCGCTGCCGGTTCTGCAATGCTGGCCCCTCGACGCGGGACGCTACATCACGCTGCCCTCCGTTTTTAGCGTGGACGCGCAAACCGGACGGCACAACGTCGGGATGTATCGCCTGCAGGTGATCGACGATCAAACGCTGGGGATGCACTGGCAGCGGCACAAAGGCGGCGCGGAGCATCAGCGCGTCGCGCAAGAGGTCGGCACGGAGAAAATCCCGGTCGCGGTTACGCTAGGCGGCGATCCCGCGATCATCTGGGCGGGTTCCGCGCCGCTGCCGCCGGACATTTACGAGATGATGCTCGCGGGCTGGCTGCGCGGCAAGCCGGTCGAACTCGTGCGCTGTGTGTCGCAGCCGCTGGAAGTGCCCGCCGAGGCGGAAATCGTCATCGAAGGGTACGTCGATCCGCGCGAACAGAAAATAGAAGGACCATTTGGCGATCACACCGGCTATTACTCGCTCGCCGACAATTACCCGGTGATGCACGTCACCGCGATCACGCATCGCCGCGACGCGATCTACCCGACGACGATTGTCGGCAAGCCGCCGATGGAAGATTACTGGATGGGCAAGGCAACCGAGCGCCTCTTCCTGCCGCTCATCCGGCTTTTCATGGGCGAAGTGGTGGACATCAACATGCCCGCCGAAGGCGTGTTCCACAATCTCGTCATCGTCAGCATCAAGAAACGTTATCCTGGTCACGCGCGCAAAGTGATGTACGGCTTGTGGGGTCTCGGTTTGATGATGCTGACGAAAACGATCATCGTCGTCGACGCGGACGTGAACGTGCACGACCTGTCGCAAGTCGCGTTCGAGGTGCTGGCGAATTACGATCCGCTGCGCGATGTGCAGATCGTCAGCGGCGCAAGCGATGATCTCGATCACGCCGCGCTGCAAAAGAATTTCGGCGGCAAGATGGGCATCGACGCGACGCGCAAGACGGAGCGTGACCCAGGTCCGCATCAGCCCTGGCCCGAAGAAATCGCGATGTCGCCGGGAATCAAGGCGCTGGTGGACGCGCGGTGGAAAGAGTACGGATTTAAATAGCCAAAAGTGCCAAAGAGACCGGGGTGCAAGATTTGCCAAAGGAGGCAACGTGAGGCGACTGCATTCGAGCAAGGGATCAGATTTGTGTGAGCGCACGTTCCAGTTTGGCGTCAGGATCACCAAGATGGTTCGACGATTGCCGAGAGACGTAGCGGGGCATGAGATTGGCAGACAAGTATTGCGATCAGGCACATCGATTGGCGCGAACACGGAAGAATCTGATGCCGCAGAATCAACTGAAGATTTTCTACATAAAATGAAGATCGCGCTCAAAGAAGCGCAAGAAACGCGATTCTGGTTGAGAAATATTCGTGAGTCTGGATTGCTTGTAGAAAAGGAGGTCAGCGATTTGTTTCAAGAATGCGTCGAGTTGATCAAAATTATCAACGCGATCATCACCAATACGAAAAGGAAAATGAACGAGGAGTGAAGGTTTGGCACGTTTGGCTTCTTTGGCATTTTTGGCACGTTTGAGAATTCTTCTCGACAATATCAAATTCGAACACACCATCTTTGCGCTGCCGTTCGCGTACCTCGGCATGGTGCTTGCCGCGCGCGGACTGCCGACGCTGCATCAATTCGTCTGGATCACAGTAGCGATGGCGTCCGCGCGCACGCTGGCGATGTCGCTCAATCGTTTGATCGACCGCGAGCTGGACGCCCGCAACCCGCGCACGATGAATCGTCCGTTGCCGCGCGGACTGATCTCGCCGCGCGGGGTTGCGCTGATCGTCGTCATTGCGTTCGTCGTCTTTGAATTCGCCGCGTGGCAGCTGAATACGTTGTGCCTGACGCTCTCTGTGCCCGCGCTGGTTTTCCTCGTCGGCTATCACTATGCCAAACGCTTCACGTGGGCGACGCACTGGATTCTCGGTTTGACGGATGGCATCGCAGCGGCAGGCGGCTGGGTTGCCATGCGCGCGTCGGTCGATCCGCTCGCGCTGCTGTTGTGGTTCGTCGTCGTCGTCTGGATGGCGGGATTCGATTTGATCTACGCGTGCCAGGATGTCGAGGTGGATCGGCGCGAAGGATTGTACTCTGTGCCGTCGCGCTTTGGCATTCCAACCGCGCTGACGCTCGCGCGCGTGAACCATGCGATCACCGTCGTCGCACTTGCGGTGGTCGGCGTTGTCGCTGGACTCGGCTGGGTGTACTGGCTTGGCTGGCTCGCGGTCGCCGCGCTGCTGGCGTACGAGAATTCTATCGTCAAGCCAAACGATCTTTCGCGGCTCAACCTCGCGTTCTTCAACGTCAATGGCTACATCAGTGTAATTGTGTTTGTGAGCGCGCTGCTTGGACTTCAGAAAATCTAAGATTTAAGATTTCTGATTTATGAATCGGAATCGTGTGTGAGTTAAACCTGAAATCATAAATCGCAAATCATAAATCAAGATAAGGAGCATCATGTCTATTCGCAAATTCTCTGCCCTAATAATCTTCCTTGCGCTTCTCGCCGCGTGCGCGCCGGCAGTGACACCGACCACCGCGCCGACAACTGCGCCGCAAGCCGGCGCGCCCGCGACGCGCGCGCCGCTCACGCCGACGAGCCAAGGCACGCTCCGCATCGGCGTGCTGCCGATCACCGATGTCGTGCCGTTCTATATCGCCGCCGCGCAGGGCTATTTCAAACAGCAGGGACTGACTGTCGAACTCGTGCCGGTCAGCAGCGCGGCGGAGCGCGATCAGTTGATGGCGACGCAGCAGATCGACGGCGAACTGAACGACCTGGTCTCGACCATTCTGTTCAACGCGCAAACGCCCAAGATCAAAATCGTCCGCGTGGCGCGTACGGCGTTTCCGAACGCGGCGGAGTACTGGATTCTGACGAATGACAAGTCGGTCAAGACCGCGCAGGATTTGAAAGGCAAGGACATTGCGATCTCGCAGAACTCGGTGATCGAGTACGTCACGCAGCGCCTGCTGGAAAAAGAGGGCTTGGCGGACGCCGACATCAAGACGACGAACGTACCCGCGATCCCCACGCGCTTTCAACTGTTGATGCAGGGACAGGTCGCCGCGGCAACGCTGCCCGACCCACTCGCGTCGCTCGCGATTTTGCAAGGCGCGCGAATCATCGTCGACGACACCAAGCATCCCGAGTACAGCATGAGTGTTATCAGTTTCCGCACGGACTTGGTTGCGCAGCGCGCGGACGACATCAAAAAATTTCTCGCCGCGTACGATCAAGCGATCAACGATATTCGCGCCAAACCGGATCAATTCCGCAACATATTGATCCAGCAAAGTCGCGTGCCGGATGCGTTGAAAGACAAGTACCAGTTTCCGCCGTTCCCCGACCCGTCGATTCCCACACCGGCGCAGTGGGACGATGTGGTCAAGTGGGCGATGGACAAAAAGTTGATCGCCGCGCCGGTCACGTATGATTCATCCGTGGATAGCGGTTTTGTCAAATAATGCCAGCTGACCTTGTTCTCGCGAACGGCAAAATCCATACGATGAACTCCGCGCGTCTACGCGCGCACGCGATCGCGTTTGCGAACGGACGCGTCGCCGCGTTCGACGACGATGCGCTGGCGATGCGCGGCGCGCGAACGGAAACAATCGATCTGCGCGGGCGCGCGGTGATTCCTGGTTTGATCGATCATCATATCCATTTTACCGCGTATGCGGCGAGTCTTGCGCGCGTCAATCTCGACGGTACGCGATCGTTGGAAGAAGCCGTCGCGCGCGTCGCCGCGCGCGCAGCAAACGCCAAGTCCGGCGATTGGATTATCGGCGGCGGGTGGAATCATCTCGATTGGATCACGCCGGCGTTTCCAACCAAAGCGCCGCTCGACGCCGTCACGCCGGAAACTCCCGTCGTGCTCGACCGCAAAGACGGACATTCGCTGTGGGTCAATTCAGCCGCACTCCGCGCGCGCGGCGTTACGCGCGAAACGCCCGACCCGACCGGCGGCGTGAGC
>DAIDTM010000044.1 GCA_027457205.1 Anaerolineae bacterium
CCGCTGGACAAATTGACGCGTCGTTCGCGGTAGTACCTATCGAACGAAATGTTTGCACCAAAAGCAAAGAACTTAACCGCGAAGAACGCAAAGAACGCGGAGAAATAAAGATTCTGAACCTTTGCGCTCTTTGCGGTTAAAATTGTTTGGTTCGGGTTGTCCGAGTTGGGCTGAATCGTACCGAGTTTGAAATGAGTTTCTTTTCGCTTCTGTTGCGTCGCGGCATTGGCATGGTTCTTGTGATACTCGGCGTGTCGATGATTACCTTCTTCATCTCGCACGTCGTTCCGGCAGACCCGGTCGCCGCCGCGCTCGGCGATCACGCGCGCGAAGACCAAATCGCCGCGTTCCGCGCCGAGTACGGTTTGGACAAGCCGGTGGTCGAGCAATACGTCATCTACATCGACAACCTGCTGCACGGCAACCTCGGCGTCAGCATCCGCACGCGCCGTCCGGTGATCGACGACTTGCGCGATTTTTTCCCGGCGACGCTCGAGCTTTCGCTTGCCGCGCTGCTGGTGTCGATCTTTATCGGCGTTCCCACGGGCGTCTGGTCATCGCTCTTTCGCAACCGCCTGCCCGATAACGTCGTGCGCGTGTTTGCGCTCATCGGCGGGTCGTTGCCCATCTTTTGGCTGGGACTGATCGTCATCAGCATCTTTTACTATCAACTGGGCTGGCTGCCGCTGGGCGGACGCATCGGCGATTTCGTCAGACCGCCGCAGACGATCACCGGTCTCTACGTCGTCGATAGCCTTTTGACCGGCAATATGCCCGCGCTAGTGAGCAGTCTCAGGCACTTGATCCTGCCCGCCTTCACGCTGGGCTATTTTTCCACGGCGGTGATTTCCAGAATGACTCGGTCGAGCATGCTCGAAGTGCTGAACCAGGATTACATCCGCACGGCGCGCGCCAAGGGCTTGCACGAGCGCCTCGTCGTTTTGCGACACGGCTTGCGCAACGCGATGCTTCCGACGGTGACGGTGATCGGCGTGACGTTTGGAAGTTTGCTCTCCGGCGCGGTTCTGACGGAAACCGTCTTCTCCTGGCCCGGGCTTGGGTTGTATGCCACCGCATCGGCGATCAGCCTGGATTTTCCCGCGGTGATGGGCGTGACCCTGCTTGCCGCGCTGGTGTATACCTTGGTGAATCTGATCGTCGATCTGAGCTACCACTGGTTCGATCCGCGCATACAAAATGGATGATGCACTGACCGCGCGCCTCGACCGCGCACCAACCCTGTCTCCCCGCGCCCGTACGCGCATGGCGCTGATGCGCAGCCCCCTGACTGTCGCTGGGCTTGTCCTGATTCTAGTCTTCGCCGCCAGCGCGCTGCTCGCGCCATTCATCGCGCCGTACGGACCGATCGACCAGACCTTGTCGCAACGACTCGAGCCGCCGTCGCTGACGCATTGGCTTGGCACCGACCAGCTCGGACGCGATCTGTTCAGCCGATTGCTTTTCGGCGCGCGCATTTCGCTCACCGTGGGACTGGTTGTCGTCGCCTCCGCGGGAATGTTTGGAACGAGCGTGGGGTTGATCGCGGGTTACGTCGGCGGCGTCGTGGATGAAGTACTGATGCGCGTGACGGATGTTTTCTTTGCGTTCCCGCCGCTTATCCTTGCGATGGCGATTGCCGGCGCGCTGGGTCCTAATCTCAACAATGCAATGATTGCCATCGCGGTCGTGCTGTGGCCCGTCTACGCGCGGCTCGTGCGCGGGCAGGTGTTATCTTTGCGCGAACGCGAATTCATAGAAGCCGCGCGCTGCATCGGCGCGTCGACGCCGCGGATCCTGTGGCGTCATCTACTGCCGAATACGCTCGCGCCGCTCCTGGTTCAGGCAAGTTTCGACCTGGGCGGCGCGATCCTCTCAACCGCGGGCTTGAGCTTTATCGGCTTTGGCGCGCAGCCCCCAACGCCGGAGTGGGGCGTGATGATCAGCGAAGGTCGCAAGTTCATCAGCACCCAGCCGTGGCTTTCGCTCTTCCCGGGTCTGGCGATTCTGTTTACCGTCGCCGCGTTCAACCTCATTGGCGATGGCTTGCGCGATGCGCTCGACCCGCGCTTGCGGGGAATCCTTTCGCGCTAAAACCGGATGTCGTACTTCAGTCAGCGTAATGGTGGTTGACAATTTCATATTTCTGACGATAATGCAGCCAACCGCGACGACGGAGACAAGTAACCGTTGAGCATCCGCCAGAGAGGAGGGCAATTGGTGCAAGCCCTCTCGGAGACGGACGGCGAAATTCCCTCCCGAGCCGCGCGCGCGAAATCACGACGATGAGACTAGCGTGCGCCGTCAGCCCAGCGTTAAACGGGTGCCGATGTTCGTCGGCGCAAAGTGAGGTTGTTAGGTAATTGGGTTGTTAGGTAGTTGGGTTGTATACCCGAACCACCAAACACCCAAACACCCTAACCACCTAACAAGGGTGGTACCGCGAGATTCAACTCTCGTCCCTTTTGGGCGAGAGTTTTTCTGTTGACCTTATGGACATTACATTTCATCTGGTGCCGCAAGCGTATTTCGATTCGCTCGATCCGCGCGCGGATTATGCGCCGCGCGATTTTGCGCGCGAGGGATTCATTCACTGCACGGACGGCGCGGAAGAAATGGCGCGCACGGCGAACCGATTCTATCAGTCGAATCCAGAGCCGCACTATTACCTCTATATCGATAAGGCGCGCGTGCGCGCGCCGATTCGCTACGACGATGCCGCGCGGTTGTATCCGCACATCTACGGTGCGCTCAACCGCGATGCGATCGTCGCCGTGCGCCAAGCGCGACGGCAACGTGATGGGACATTTCTCGCGCCGGAGCAGGTGGACGCTTGAGCGAAACGCGATCGGCGTCCGAGCGCATCCCGCCGTTTGCATCGCTGCAATACCGCGATTTCCGGCTGCTGAGGATCGGACAATTGATTTCGAATGTCGGCACGCAGATGCAAGCGGTGACGATCAACTGGCACATTTACGTCCTGACCGGCTCGGCGGTCGCGCTCGGCTTGGTCGGCTTGGTGCGCGTCGTGCCGATCATCATCTTTTCGCTGGTTGGCGGCGTGTTTGCGGACGCGCGCGACCGCCGCCGTGTGCTGCTGACTACGCAGAGTTTGATGATGATCTTTGCGGCAGTCCTCGGCTTGGCGACGAACTTGGGCTGGGTGTCCGCGCCGTTCATTTACTTGCTTGCCGCGTTGACCGCTGCCACCGTCGCGTTCGACAGTCCGGCGCGGCAGGCGCTCGCGCCGAATTTGGTGAGCAAGGAACATCTGACGAACGCGCTGAGTCTCAACAACGTGATGATGCAGGTCGCGGCGATTGTGGGACCGGCGATTGCCGGCTTTGTCATTGCCGGGCTGGGCATTGCGGCGGTGTATTGGATGAACGCGATCTCGTTCGTCGCGGTGCTGATCGCGCTCGCGCTGATGCGAACGCCCACGCAACAGAACCTTGGCGCGGCGCGCGTCAGCGGCGGCGCGCTAACCGAGGGCATCCGGTACGTTCTCAGCGCCCGCATCATCCTGGCGACGATGCTAATCGATTTCGTTGCGACGTTTTTTTCGTCCGCCACCGCACTCTTGCCGATCTTTGCCAAAGACATTTTGCGCGTCGGCTCGGAGGGTTTGGGGATTCTGTATTCGGCGGATTCGGTCGGCGCGGTCGTGGCGGGCGCGGCGGTCGTGCGCGCCGGCAACATCAAGCGGCAGGGCGCCGTGATGCTGATCGCTGTGGCGCTGTACGGCGCGGCGACCGCGCTCTACGGCGCATCGACGCTGTTCGTGGTGTCGTTCTTTTTTCTCGCGTGCGTCGGCGCGGCGGACACGGTCAGCACAATTCTGCGAAATCTGATTCGCCAGGTGGCGACGCCGGACCATCTGCGCGGTCGAATGACCTCGGTGAACATGATTTTCTTTATGGGCGGACCACAACTGGGCAATCTCGAAGCCGGCTTGGTCGCTGCCGCGTTTGGCGCGCCGTTCTCGGTCATCAGCGGCGGCGTCGCGACGGTGATTCTGGTCGCGCTGGTGGCGTGGAGGATGCCCCAGTTTAGAAGGTATAGTGGACAGTGAATAGTGGGCAGTGGTTAGCGGGCAGTTTCTATCCACTGTCCACTAATCACTCTCCGCTCGCACAGGAGGAAGATATGATTGACAATCTAGGAAAACTCCGCGCGGACGCCCTCGCGCAACTCGCGCCTATCTGGGACGAAGCCGCGCTGGAAGAATGGCGCGT
>DAIDTM010000045.1 GCA_027457205.1 Anaerolineae bacterium
GCTTTGTCCAGGCGGCATCGTCTTGAGGCGGCTGGACAAATGGCAGCGGCGGCGCGAGTCTAGCGGCGGTCGGGAAGCTTGAATCCAGAGGAGATTCATCCCGCAGCGTTTCAGTCATCAAATCGTAGGAAGCGCGGCATCGATCGCAGGACTGCAAATGCGCCCCAATCGCCGGGAACAGAGTTTGAACCTTGTCGCCGCGGCGTTCCCCGTCCACGTAGAATTCGAGCTGCGCTTCGCACTCGGCGTGGGAGATGGCTGCCGGCGCGCGCCGAGTTTTCTTTCGCCTGGACGCGGCGCGGCGTGTGGTGTTGGTGTTTGGAGGACGTCTCTGCTTATTCATTCTTCTTTCTTCGGAAAGGCGCTGTTGACGGTACTGCTAAACCCGCAGACCTGACCAGGATTCGATCACTCGGCAACCGGCGGGAGGTTTGGGCTGGGCAGATGCCTGTATTTTCTGCTATCATTTTACCTCTTGTTATAGGGGATCTACACAAGACGCGATACTTCCGTCATTATTCCACGCTGCCATCAACCGCTAACTATCCTAATGGCTTTTCGCGCCTTTTTCTTTTGCGGTGGTTTTGGCGACATTCGCTTTCAATTTTGCTATCGCTCGATTCCGCAGGTTGTACACCGCTTGTTTGCTTCGTCCAAGCCGCCGTGCGATCTCCGCATCGTCCAGTCCGTCGATGTACGTAAGCAAGAGGACTTGTTGCTGCGTGCGGCTGTGGAGTTGGGAAACGAGGTCGCGCAGCGCGGACTGATCCTCGATCTTTTCGAATGGCATTAGCGCGTGACCATCGGACAAGAAATCGCCTAGGGTGCTGATCGCGCCTTGATCCGAGACGCGCGGGGCGTCGAGCGATTCGGGAGGTCCGTGGCGATCCAGCGCATCGGTGGAGCGCGTGTATTTTGCCAGGATGAGGTTCTTGAGGATCGTGGCTGCCCACGCATCGAACGAAACGTCGAACGGATAGCGTTCTTCGAAGAGGATGAGGCAGGCGTCGTTCGCGAAATCGTGCGCAGCAGTAATCGCCTCTCCGGCGTTCCGAAACCGCTGCACAGCGCGAAACGCCCGGCGGGCGAGGAAATCGCGCAACTGTGTCCACGCCGCGGCGTCGCCGCGCTCGAGCGCGCTCACGCGAGCGCGTTCGACCGAGTTCGCGATGACGCGGTCTACATAGTCTGCCAGCGAGAGCGGATAGCGCGTGGACTGGCTGGAAGCTAGTCGCTCGAACCGTCCCCGGGCGATGTTCTCGTGGACTACCTGCCTGAGCCAGCGATCAGGTAGCGGCTTGCCATTCGCTTTAGACAGCGCGGCTAGGCGCGCGCGGCACACCGCGCGCAATTTGTCAGCGTCGACAGATTGGGGCATCGATAACGGGTCAAAGTGAAAGAATAATCAGCGAAACTGCATCAAGCTAACAGTAAGGCATCCCAGGAGAATCTTATGCTCAGGACTGTACCACACATAGCAAGCGATGTCAACGTGCGCGCCGCGTCGTGGCGCAACTTGTCTTTGACCCAGGGGGAACGGATGCTCAAGATTCAAGTGTGGAAAGCCAAAGTCGGTTGGCGGGAGAGATCGCCGCAAGAGCGGCAGGAGATGATTCGCCGTCTCAGAACGCTGGTAGAGGCGAATCTCTCCAATGGTTCGCGCGCCGACGCCGGACCTTTTCTGGTCTATCGCGCAGAGGATGTTTTGCTCCTCTGGACGCTCAAGACGGATTCCGCTCAGATTCCCGCCGAGTACGCTGAAATCGGTCTGACCCAGAATTTCGAACCGTTGACGTTTGTGTCGGCGACGAACACGCTGACCGCCAAGAGTCTTGCAGAGAGACTGAGCCAGTAAGACCAGTCTGATGGCGCTGGTTTTTACAACTCGATCACCGCGCGCACGCGCGCGTCCGCTGACGCGGGGCTGAGGCGAAAGCCAAGTCTCTGGCACAGTTCCTGCATCACCGGATTGTCGGCGGAAATGGTCGCGACGACGCGCCGCAAATTTTCGTCGCGTGCGATCTGCAGCAACCGCTGGATCATCTCGCGCCCCAAGCCGCGCTCCTGGAATCGGTCGTTGACGAGAATGGTAAATTCCGCATCGTCGGTTCCGTGAATCTTGCTCAAGCGCGCGACCGCCATAATGCAACGCTCCCCGTTTTGCGGATCGTCCCCTTCGGCGACCAGCGCAATTTCCCGGTCATAATCGATAAAGCAAATGCGCGACAGCCGCTCGTGCGCGACGCGATCGCTCAGCATCATCGGATGCAGATAGCGCAGGTAGACGCTGTGGTCGGAGAGCGTCTCGTGGAATTTGATCATCAGCGGCTCGTACTCCGGGCGGATGGGGCGAAAGATCACCGGCTTGCCGTCCTTTGCCGTCCACGACTGGACGTAGCGCGTCGGATACGGTCGAATTGCCAGGCGCGGCAACTGGTCGCGCGTCACGCTCTTGTCGTGCAGGACGACGCGTGCGTCGAGCGCGACGAGTTGTTCCGACGACGCTAGCAGCGGATTGATGTAGATTTCCTTGATCCATCGCTGCTCGACGACGAGCTGGCTAAAGCGCACCATCAACTGCTCCAGCCCAGCAAGATCGACTGGTTTCCTTCCCCGCACGCCTTTGAGCGCCTTGTAGATGCGCGTCCGTTCCATCATTCGCCGCGCCAGCGTCGTGTTGAGCGGCGGCAGCGCGAGCGCACGGTCTTTGAAGACTTCGACCAACTGTCCCCCCAGTCCAAAGAGCAACACTGCCCCGAACTGCGGATCGATGCTGCTGCCGATGATGAGTTCATAGCCGTCGAGTTTGACCATCGGCTGGACGGTGACGCCCTGAAAGTTTCCCGCGCCGGCTTTTTGCTGTACCGATGTTTCGATAGCGCGGTACGCGTGGCGCACCGCGTCCGCGTCCGCCAGATTCAATTGCACGCCGCCGACATCGGTCTTGTGCGTGATCGTCTCCGAGTAGAGTTTGAGGACGACCGGATAACCGATCTCGCCGGCGACTTGGACCGCCGCGTCTTCGCTCGTCGCAATCCGCGTATCGACCGTGGGGATGCCGTAGACCGCGAGCAGTTGCTTCGATTCGTACTCGGTCAGAACCGTCCTGTCCGCCGCGATCACCGCAGTAATGATTTGCTCGCCGCGTGAGCGCGCTGAGCCGCTCTCCAACTCGCTCGGCAGAATCGGCGTCTCGTACAGACCGCGCAGACTGTCGCTGTAGCGCCACATGTAGTTGAACATCCGCGCCGCTTCGTCCGGATAGCCGAAGGTTGGTATGTTCACGCGGTTAAGGATCGCTTCGCCAGCGGCGATGTCTTGCCCGCCCATCCAACTGGCGAGAACTGGCTTGCCGGTGCTCTGCGCGTACGGTTTGAGTTTTTCCGCCGTTTCGGTTGGATCGGTCATTGCCTGTGGCGTCAGAATCACGAGCAGTCCGTCGCTCTTGGAATCCTGCGCGGCAATCTCGAGCGCCTTGGCGTATCGCTCGGGACTGGCGTCTCCCAGAATGTCGATGGGATTGTTGTGACTCCACTGCGGCGGTAGCAGCACGTTGAGCGATTTCATCGTCTCGTCCGAAATCTCCGCGAGCTCGCCGTTGTTCATAATCAGCGCGTCGGTGGCGATAACGCCGGGACCGCCGGCGTTCGTCAGAATCGTGAGACGTGGACCTTGCGGACGCGGCTGCTTCGCCAGCACTTCCGCCATGTGGAACAGATCGGCAATGCTGTTGACGCGCAGCACGCCGCTGCGCCAGAACGCGGCGTCCAGGACTTCATCGCTGCCGGTGAGCGAGCCGGTGTGCGACGCCGCGGCGCGCGCGGCGCCTTCCGTGCGTCCCGGCTTGATGACGATGACCGGCTTGACGAGCGCGACTTCACGCGCGGCGGAGAGAAACGATCGCGCGTCGCCAATCGTTTCCATGTAGATGACGATGCTCGTCGTGCGTGGATCGTCGCCGAGATAGTTGATGAGATCGCCCCAGCCGACATCGAGCATCGAGCCGATAGAAACGAACGCGCTGAACCCGACGTTTTCGGCGAAGCTCCAGTCCAGGATCGCGGTCGCCAGCGCGCCGCTCTGCGTGATAAAACCGACGTTGCCCGGATG
>DAIDTM010000046.1 GCA_027457205.1 Anaerolineae bacterium
ACGCTGCTCGCCACGCCGACGCAAGCGGCGCCGACGTTCATCCACCTGCCGCAGGAAACGCTTCTGCCGACGCCGACGCAAGCGCCGCTACCCACCCGCGAACCGTCGACGCTGACGCCCACCGTCGATCTGACCAACCCCGCGCCGACGACAAGCGAAACTCCGCGCGGCAACACGAGTGGGACGCCCACTCACAAAGCGAATACGACGCCCACGCCGTAGCCGTTGTCCAAGACCTGGAAGGTTTTAGAAACCTTCCGGGTTTTTTATTCCCCCTCCGACCGGCTGAATCTGGAAAGTAACCCCAACGCCTGGCGCAACCGCTCGACATTCACCCACAAACCGGCGAAGAAGGTAATCACGCCGCCCAGCGATAACACCGCCGAGACGACCGCCGCGGAATAAAAGTCCACGCTGAAATCGGCGGTGTACGATTGCGGCGCTACGCCCGACGCGCCGGAATCAAAGACCAACTCGACGCGCCGATGTGGAATCACCGGCTGAAACGGATTGTACGGCAGTCCGCTCTGGTTCAGCGTAAAATCAAAACGTTCGCGATGCGCCGGCGGGTCAAAGCGACGGACCACTTCGCCGTTGCCGGCAATGTCCGGATCGGTGTGCTGGAACGTCACAGTGATCGGCGTCGAAATCGTAAACTGGTCCATATCGACGGTGATGCTGGCGGGGTTCGGATCGTTCGCGCGCAGGATGCGATCGTACCGAATGATCGCGCGCGCGCCCAAACTCGGCGGAGCGAACACATCGTTCACCGAGCGCGAAGCGAGGAGAATGTCCCGGGTGTAGACGAACAGAAACGGAACATTGACGAGCAAGACCAGCGCCGCCACGAACGCGATGATGGGACGGATCCATCGGCGCAGCGGAGAACCGCGCGGCGGCAGCGCGTCGGTCACGCCAAAATGCGCGCGGAACGCGGCGAGGTAAATCGCGTTGCGTACGGCGGCTTGCTGCCCCGCGTCGCGGATCGCGCCCAGCAGCTCCAAGCGCGCGAGCGGCGGCTTGAGCCGGCTGAACGTGACGCGCCCGCCCTGCACGATCTGCCGCAGCATTTCTTTCGCCGCCGGTTCCGCGTCGACCTGGATGATCAGCTTTTCCAAATGGTCGTCGCTGCGGAGGATTTCCGCCCCGTCGCGCTGCACGATTTCCCCGGTCCCGTTGGGCGGCTGCCCCTGCTCGATCTGCGCGCACAGTTTTTGCGTGAGGTACGGGTGACCGCTGGTCTGCGCGTACAACCAATCCGCCGCTTCCGCCGACGCCTCGATTCCGGCGCGTCGGAAATTCGCGGCGATCACCTGGACGCCGTTCACGTCTAGGTCGTGCAGGTAAATCCGTTCGGCGATGTTCAAGGGCGAGTTGGGTCCGCCGGTGAGACGGTGCAGTTCGCGCGCGCCGCTGAAGACGATGAGATATTTTTCGAACGCCGCTTCGTCTTCTTTGCGGCGACTGGAAAAAATATTCCGCAGCACGCCGAAGAACGCGTCGGAGTACTTGTCCGACACGGCTTCCACTTCGTCCATCAGCAAGAGAATGCGCGGCGAGCGCACCTGCCGCGCGAGGTCAAGCAAAAAGCGGCGAAACTCGATGGGATTGCTCGGCAACGCCGTCGCCTCGCGCTTGGGCGGCGGACTGCCTTTCGGCTCCACGCGGCGCGGCATGTTCGGCTCCAGTTCCGATAGGACTTGACCGGCGACAAAGCTATAGAGCTGGTCCTCCGGCTGGTCGCGCACCAGCGAAAGATCGACCAGCGCCACGCCGATGCCACGCGGGCGCACGCGTTGGCGCAGTTGGTAGAGCAGCGTCGTCTTGCCGGGCTGACGCGACGAGAGGATCGCCAGGTACGCGTCGACGGTGGGCGCGTTCACCGCGCGCAGGAGCTGATCGAGCTCGGGCCGCGGCGCGCAGATCGCGCTATCGTTGACCGGATCGAGGGGTCCGCGGATTTTGAAAATGGAGGACGTTACCATCACTGAGCTCCCTGACCGCGCTGAATTTCGTCGACGAAACTGAGCAGCAAGCCGCTGACATCCTGGCTGCGCCGCAGCACCTGCGGGAACGTGCGCGCGCCGTAGGTGTATTTGGGTCCATCGCGCCGCAGGATCGAGTAGAGGCACAAATCGTCCAGCGCGGTCTCCAGCTGCGTCGGCGTCACCGTCAGCGCGCGCGTGCGAAGCGACTCCGCCACCTCGCCGACGGTGACTTCGGGCTGATCGAGCATTAGCAGCGTGATGAGCCGCTCCAGCGCGTCGGCGTGTCCCCATGAAACTTCGGCAAAGTACTCGGCGAACTGCGCCGACTGGCTCACGACCTGCAAATCCGTGCGGCGGATGTGCCGTTCGCGGCGCTGGTTGATCTGCTCGATCAACTTTTGGCAAATGAATTGAACGATGTTGGGATGCCCCGCCGCCAGTTCGACGATTTCGTCTGCCAGCGCGCCGTGGTCTTCCAAC
Source organism: Anaerolineae bacterium (assembly GCA_027457205.1). Taxonomy (GTDB): domain Bacteria; phylum Chloroflexota; class Anaerolineae; order UBA4142; family UBA4142; genus DAIDTM01. Next base: position 2,469 of record DAIDTM010000046.1, read on the forward strand.
GTAATGCCCATCTCCTGCATCGGTTCCACGACGACGCGTCGCGCTTCGGCTGGGTTTAGATAAGTCAGCGGCATCAGGTTGCAGAAATTGAAAAAGACCTGGTTTGGATTGTGCAGCGATTCGTTCAGCACTTTTTCGCCGCAGAAGATAAAACGGAGACGCCCTTCCTGCGACAGCGCGCGCAGAATCTGGAACAACTGCTCGCCGCTCTGCAGGTCTTTTTGAAGCAGTCCGTCGATTTCGTCGAACAGCATTACGAGCGTGCGATTAGGGAACTGATCCGGCAGCTCCGTCGCCATACGCCGGAATCCCTCGATGGTCGGCGTCGGCAGCGGAGTCCGCCACATCGTATCGATCGCTTCGAAAAAGTCGGCGTGGGAACGCACCGCCTGACAATCGAGATAGAAGGGTTTGAATTCCGGCGTCTCCTGCAAGAGTTGATGCACGCGCGCCAGCACGGACGTTTTGCCGATCTTGCGCCCGCCGACGATCGCAAAGTTCGTGTCGCGGATCGTGCGGACAATCGTCTTCAATTCATACTCACGGCCGAAGAACATATTCGCCGGCACCGGTCCGCTCGTCACGTATGGCGAGACGACGGTGAGATCGACCTGACTCAGGATGAGTTCGACCAGCCGTTTGCCGTGATCGCGCGCCGCCAGCAGGTCACGAATATCCGCGCCGTCCAGTACGATAAAGTCGTGGATCGCCTGACGCACGACGCGCTTGAGCGCCAAGCGCGGATCGGACGGCGGAGCATCGCGCAGATCGACGATGAGCGCGAAATAACTAACCATATTCATCACGCCCATCAAATCGCGCAGCGTGTTCAGGTCTTGCTCGCTGGCGTCGTGACGCGGCACAAAGATGATCGGAAAGCGCGGCGGAATTTTCAGGCGCAGCGCAGCGGCGCGGACGACGTAACCGATCAGCCCTTGATACGTCCGCTCCTCCACGCGCGTGAATCCCAGCAGCATACACAATTGGTCTACCATTTGGCTGGTCACGGACTTGAACGCTTCTTCGCTGTCGACCACTTCCCACGCGGCTTTCCAATGGCTCAGGAATCGCTGCGCGATGAGAAAGTTGTCGAACTTGAGCGTTACCGGCGATGCCTGCAGGGTTAGCGCGTCGTCGGGGAATTTCTCCACGTACCGTTGCAGCGCGCGCGCGCGGGAACGGCGCGGCAGTCGGTTCAGGTTCGCTTCGTTCGCTTCGCCGTGCGTCCACAACGCGGTGCGGATGGCGTTTTCCCAGATGGGCCAATTGCGTTCCCACTCGCGCTGGCGCGCGGCGGGGCGCACGCGCGCGCGCCAGACCAATCCGCCTAAGCCGATCAAGCCCAGGGCAACAATCCCACCGGCGACTCCTGCCGCCCACGGAAACGCCGTCGGCTGGAGGGCGTCGGTCCCGAGAAGAACGCCGTTGCCATTCGATCCGGCGAAAATGGTGAATGGACTTGACGGATCAACCGCCAGCGCCTGAATGTCCAGATTGACCAATCCCTGACTCGCCGTGCTCCAGGTCGCGCCGCCATCGTCGCTGCGATAGACGCCGCGATCCGTGCCGACGTAGACGACGTTCGCGATGCCGGGATTGAGCAGCAGCGTTTGCAGACGCGCGCGCGATGGAAACGTACCATCGCCAACCAGCTTCCACTGCCCGCCGCTGTCGTCGCTGCGATACAAACCGCTCGACGTAAAGCCGACAAAAATCGTCTGCGGTCGGCGTGGGTCAAACACCACGCCGCGCACTTCATCCGATGGCAACGCGCTCGACACGTTTTGCCACGCCGCGTTGGCAGCCGCGGTATCGAGCCGGTACAAACCGCGTTCCGTGCCGGCGTACAGCGTCGCCGGCGCGGCAAAGACGAGCGTCGTCACGCGCGTGGCGTTGCCCAGCCCGGCTTGTTGCGTCCACGTCTGTCCGCCGTCGACGCTCTTTTGCAAGCCAGCGCCCAGCGTGCCGGCGTACAAAATTGCGGCGTTGGACGACGGCAAAATCGCAAGACTGCTGATTGGCGCGTTGTTGGCGAGGTTCTCGGTGACGCGCGTAAAATTCGCGCCGGCATCTTTCGACACAAACAGCGAACTGCCCCACGTGCCGGCGTAGACCACATTGGAACGGTTGGGGTCGACGGTGAGGGACAAGACGTACGGATCGGTCAAGCCGCGCGCATCCTGCCAAGTCACGCCGAGGTCTTGGCTGATTCCCAGTCCGTAGCGCGTCGCTGCCAAAAGAACGCTAGGAGAACCGGGAACGAGCATTAGATTGTGGACGCTCGTGCTGACCAGTCCGGTGCTGAGCGACAGCCACGTCGCGCCGTCGTCGCCGGTCTTCCACACGCCGCGCACGGTGCCGGCATACAGCGTGTTCTTGTCGCCTAGCGCCAACGAGAGAATCGACGCGCCGCTGGGCGGATTGAGCGACGCGCTCCACGTCGCGCCGCCGTCCGTCGATTTCGTCATTCCCTGCGCGGTCACCGCAAACACGCGATCGGGCTGGCGCGGGTCGCTCACCACGGCGCGGACGAGGGTATTGCCGGGTGCGCCGCCGACCGCGTTCCACGTTTTGCTGTCCGTGCTGCGGAACAAGCCCTGCGTCGTTCCGGCGATGAGAGCGTGCGCGGTCACGGCAATCGCCTGCGGGTGTGCGTCGTTAGGCAAGTTATCGGAACTTGCCTGCCAATGCGCGCCGCGATCGCTGGACGCATAAATGCCGGTGTCCGATGCGGCGTACAACGTGGACGAATCGGCGGAGAGCACGAGCGACCAGACCCGGACGGCGCGCAAGTCGGAACTGACTTCGTTCCACGTATCGCCGCCGTTGTCGCTGCGTAAAACGGTCGTGGCGGTGCCGGCGTAGAGCGTGGTCGGGGTTTTCGGATCAATCAGGAGCGAGAGGATGAACTGATCGGCAAAGCGCGCGTCGGCAATCGTCCAGTGCGCGCCGGCGTCGCGCGTGCGGTAAATGCCGCTGTGCGTGCCGGCAAAAACGACGTTGGGATCCGCCGAGACCGCGAGCGCGGTGATGGTGGGATCGTCCGGCAGCCCTTTGGAAGCGAGCTGCCAGTGCGCGCCGTCGTCGCGCGTGAGGTAGACACCGCCGTTGGTGCCGGCGTACATCGTGCCGGGCGCGCTGGCGGCAATCACGAGCGCATTGACCAATCCGCCCGGCGGACCGCCGGTCGACGTCCACGTAATCGTTCCTTCGGCGCGCGCCTCGGCGGCGCTCAAGAGGACCGCAAAGAACGCGAGCACAAGCGCCAAACGTCGAATCGCCACGGACAGTCCTCCGATAAAGATGGGCAGAACAGGAATCATCAAACCGGGCGTATTATACTGTACTTGGCGCGCGATGTAAAAAACAGCGTGAAAACCCGCTTTCCGATTTCTCCGTTTCTGCGTATAATGGACGGCGACACCAAACTCTTGGCGCGTCACGCGCCGCAAGGTTGCCTTCATGAAAATCGACCTACTGACGGATACCGCTGCATTCGAGCGACTGAAAACGGAATGGAATGATTTGCTGCGCCGCAGCATTACCGACACGCTATTTTTGACGTGGGAATGGCAAAGCACATGGTGGGAACATCTGGGCGTCGGCGAATTGCGTATTATCACGATGAGAGAGGACGACGGCGCGCTCGTCGGCATCGCGCCGCTGTTTGAGGAGACGTGGAACGACGGCACCAAGTCGCTGTCGCTCATTGGCTGCGTGGACGTATCCGATTATCTGGATGTGATCGCCGCGCGCGGGCACGAAGAGCGCGTCTACGCCGCGCTGCTGGACACGCTCACCCATGCGGACTTGCTGGCGTGGCATGGCGGCGTCTGCCTTTGCACGCTACCCGAGGCGTCGCCGACCAACACGCAACTCAAGCAGATGGCGGAGGCGCGCGGACTCACCACCGAGTGGACGCTGCACGACGTTGCGCCGGTGATCGATCTTCCAGCGACGTGGGAAGCGTACCTGGAAACGCTCGACAAAAAGCAGCGGCACGAAGTCCGGCGCAAACTGCGCCGCGTCCAGGAAACCAACCATCTGTGGTATGCCGTCGACGAGACGATGCCGCTCGATCAGGCAGTGACTGATTTTATCGAATTGCACAAGAAGAGCCGTCCGGACAAGCACCTGTTCATGGACCAGCGCATGCAGCAGTTTTTTATCGATATGGCGCGGCGGCTGCAGCCGCGCGGCTGGCTGCAACTCGACTTTTTGGAAATCGATGGTGTGCGCGCGGCGACGATCTTGAATTTCGTTTACAGCAACGACATGCTCGTTTACAATTCCGGCTACGACCCGGAAAAATACGGTTCGTTCAGCCCTGGCATCGTCCTGTTCGCATTCTCGATTCAAGACGCGATCGCGGCGAAGCGGCGGCGGTTCGATTTTCTCCGCGGCAACGAAGAGTACAAGTACCGTTTTGGCGCGCACAACACCAGCGTCTACGAACTGCATATCCGAAAATAGTGGACAGTGGTCAGTGGGTGGTGAACAGTGCGGTGGGGTTGCCAATTGCGCGGAAAACGGCTATAATACAATTGAACGAACGTCGCGTGGAAGAACGCTGGTTCAGCGGAGTCTTTCAACGATGCGGTATTCAAATCGGTGCGCGGGGGAAGGCAATGGTTTCAGCGGGAGGACCGAAGAGTCCTCAGGGAGGCAAGCCGAAAGGGGTAAATGCACAAACGGCGACCAGCAGCGCGATGAGCGAGCTGTCAGACCTCGATCTTGGTTTCAAGAGTCTGAAGTACGGCGACATCGTCGCCGGCACGGTCGTGCGCGTCGATCCGCGCGAAATTCTGATTGACATCGGCGCGAAATCGGAAGGCATCGTCGATCAGAAGGAAATGGAAGGCATGAGCGCCGACGCGGTGAAAAAGATTCAGGTGGGCGACCGGGTCTTGGCGTTCGTGGTGCGCACGGAAGACCGCGAAGGCAACGTCGTTTTGTCGCTGGCGCGCGCACAGATGGAACACGATTGGCGGGATGCGGAAGAGCTGCTCAAATCGGAGCAGATCTTTGAAGCCCAAGTTGCCGGGTTCAACAAAGGCGGTCTCATTGTCCGCGTGGGCAAGGTGCGCGGCTTTGTGCCAGCCACCCAATTGGAAAGCACTTTTCGGAAAAAGATAGAACCGACCGCGGGCGAGACCGGCGAATCCGATCTCAGCGCGCTCGTCGGTAAGAAGCTTCACCTCAAAGTCATCGAATTGGACCGCGAGCGCAA
>DAIDTM010000047.1 GCA_027457205.1 Anaerolineae bacterium
ACTCGGTACGATGTACCACGCCGTCCTGGAAATGCTCTACCGTGACGCGCCAGATCCCACCAATCTGGACGCGCTGCTCGGCGCGCTGCCCGCCGTCGCGCGCCATGTTTTCGATGCCGCGCCCGAAACGTATGGCTTTCGTCCGACCGCGCTGTGGCGGCAGCAGCGCGCCGAGTTAGAGCACATCCTTGTCGATACGCTGCGCGCGCTCGCAGAGGCGAGCGACGGCTGGCGTCCGCGCGAGTTCGAACTCGCGTTTGATTCGCTCGTCTTGCGCGGCGACAACGGCGATGAAATCCGGCTGCGCGGGTACATCGATCGCGTGGACGTGAACACGGAAGGCAAACTGCGCGTCGTCGATTACAAGGCAGGCGCATCGACCATCAGTAAAAACGATTTGGACGACGGCAAACGTTTGCAACTCGCGCTCTACGCCCTCGCGCTGCGCGACGCGCTCGGCAAAGGCGAACCGATCGCGGGAATGTATTGGCACATCGGCGCGGCGAAGGCGAGTAGTTTGAAATTGGAAAAATATCCGGGCGGCATCGACGCCGCACTCGCCAAAGCGACCGCGCACGCGTGGTCGCACGCGTCCCGCGTCGCGCAAGGCGATTTCGCGCCGCGTCCACCTGACGGCGGCTGTCCGTCGTGGTGTCCCGCTGCCGCGTTTTGCTGGCGGTATAAAGCGAAAAAATGACCGTCCTCTCTCTCCTGGCACTCACTTCCGAACAAGACGCCGCCGTTCGCTGCGACGCCAACGCCATCGTGACCGCCGGCGCAGGCGCAGGCAAGACGCGCACGCTCGTCGCACGCTACCTCGCGCTTCTCGAAAGCGGCGCGCCGATTCGTTCGCTCATTGCCATCACGTTCACCGATAAAGCCGCGCGCGAAATGCGGACGCGCATCCGCGAAAAGATCAATGCATGGTTGACCCACGATTCCAACTCCCAGCGTGAGTTGTGGCAAAGCGCGTTCGCCGAATTGGACGCGGCGCGCATCGGCACGATCCACAGTCTATGCGCGGCGGTCCTGCGCGCACATCCCGCCGAAGCGAGCATCGATCCCGATTTTGCTGTGCTCGACGAAAACGCGAGCGCGGCGCTGCGCGCGCAAGCCGTCGAAACCGCGCTGGCGTGGACGGCGGACGACGCGGGCGCGGCAACTTTGTTCGCGCTCTTGAAAGAAAACGCGCTGCGCGAACTGCTGACGGCGCTGCACGCCAAGCGGCTGGACGCGCAAGCCGCCTTCGACGCGGCGCAGAATCCACTCGCCGTTTGGCAAGCCGCACTCGCTGAGGCGGTCGCCGGGTACGTCGATGCGCCCACCGCGCTCGACGCGCTGGCGACGCTGCGCGCTCTGCGCGACCGCGGTGAGCTTGCCCGCGACGCGGGTGACAAACTCGCCGCCCAAGTCGCCGCACTGCTTGAACGCTTGACGCGCATCGAGTCCACGCGCACGGCGAACAATTGGGACGCCGCGCTGACAGAACTCTTCGCGCTGCGGCGCGTGCACCTGGGCGGCAGCGCGGGCAAGGCAGGCGCGGCAAAAGAGGCAGTGAAAACTCTGCGCGAAACCTACGACGAACTGATCGATCCCTGGCTCGGTGGACGGAACGCGCAGGACGCGCTGCCACGCTGGTCGCTCGACGAACGCGCCGCGGCGGCGCTTCCGTCCTTGCGTCGCGCGTTCGACGAAACGCGCCGCGCGTACGACGCGTTGAAAGCGGAACGCCGCGCCCTGGATTTCGACGATCTGGAGGCGCGGACAGTCGCGCTGCTGGAAGGAAACGCGTCGGTGCGCGCTCAGTGGCAGACGCAAACGCGGGCGGTCTTGGTGGACGAATTTCAAGACACCAATGACCGCCAGCGCCGCATCGTTTACGCGCTGAGCGGAATGATGCCATCCACCTCGCGCGCGGCGCGCCTCTTCCTCGTCGGCGATGGCAAGCAGAGCATCTACCGTTTTCGCGGCGGCGACGTGACCGTCTTGCGCCGCGCGCAGAACGATCTCGCCGCGAATAGCGGCGCAGCGTTCAATCTCGATCTGACGTACCGCGCGCATGCCGCGCTTGTCGCGCAGCTCAACGCGTTGCTCGAACCGATCCTTGGCGCGGCGAACGATCCCGCGCGCCCATTCGCGATTCCGTTCGCGCCGCTCCGCGCGTATCGCGGCGAGCCGCGCCCTGAAACGCGCGCGCCGTTCGTCGAGTTTTGTCTGGGCGTCGGCGAGGACGCGGCGGCGGGGCGCGCCGCGGCAGCCGCCGCGCTCGCCGCGCGCTTAAGCCAGATGCGCGCCGCCGGCGAAATCGAGTGGGGCAGAATTGCGCTGCTCTTTCGCGCCTCGACGCATTTTGCCGATTATGAAGCCGCTCTCGAGCGCGCGAACATTCCGTTCGTCACCGTCGCGGGCAAGGGTTTTTACGCGCGTCCCGAAGTGCGCGACCTGTTGAACGCACTCGCTGCCATCGTCGATCCAACCGACGACCTCGCGCTCGCGGGCGCGCTGCGCTCGCCGGCGTTTGGCTTGAGCGACGGCGCGCTGTATCTTTTGCGCCGGGGCGAACACGGTGCGCGCGCGTTCTGGTCGGCGCTGCGCGGCGATCTCGCCGAACTTGCACCGGCGGATGCTGCGCGGGCGCGCCGCGCGCGCGAAATTCTGAGCGAAACGATGCGCCTGGCAGATCGGGTCTCGGCTGCGGCGACGTTGAAATATTTTCTCGACGCGACAGACTATCGCGCGATCCTGCGCGCCGCGCCCGACGGCGACCGCCCGCGCCGCAACGTGGACAAACTGCTCTCCGACGCGCACGCCAGCGGCTTGGTGAGTCTGCGCGAGTTTTTGGAATACACCCAAACGCTACGCGATGTGGAAGCGCGCGAGGGCGAAGCGCCAGTCGAGGCAGGCGCGGCGGTGCAGCTGATGACCGTGCACAGGGCAAAGGGGCTGGAGTTCGATCTAGTCGTCATCGCCGACGCCGCGCACGCGCCGCGCGGCGCATCGTCGTTCTGGACCGACGCGCAGCTCGGTCCTGTCTTTGCGGTCGCAGAGGACGACGCGCATTCGGTGACGGATCGGCTCGCGGCGCGGCGCGACGCGGAACAAGGCGATGCGGAAGACCGGCGGCTGCTCTACGTCGCCGCGACGCGCGCGAAAGAAAAACTCATCGTCAGCGGACATCTCAAGCGCAAGAAAGACGGCGCGCCACTGCTGGAGGGCTGGCTCGAACATCTCGGCGCGGTCGTCGGACTCGACGCGGCAATTCTTCCTGAAACGTCGACCGAACCGCTCGAATTGAAATTGGCGAGTGAGCTAGTCCGATGCACGGTGAGTTGGAAGTTGGAGGATGGAAATTGGAAGCTGGAAGATAGAGATTGGAAGTTAGAAGTTGGAACAGAAGAAACATCGCGTCCAATCTCTAGTCTCCAACCTCTAACGGCTAGACTTGTCGCGCCGCCCGGCGACGTGACCGACGACAAGACCCGCGCGCGGCAAACCGAGCCGCCGCCGCGCGTCTGGCGGGTCGTTCCCACCGCGCAACGACCGACGGGACCCGCGTGGGTGGTCGGTACACTGACGCACGCCGCGCTGCGCCGCTGGCGATTTCCCGACAGCCCGGATTTCGAAATGTTCCTGCATCCGCACGCATTGACGGCAGGGCTGACGGACCCGATCGAAATCAAGGACACGGTCGCGCACGTGCAGCGACTGCTGACGCGTTTCCAGACGCATCCGCTCTTTGCGGAGATCGACGCGGCGGCGGAACGCTTCCACGAACTGCCGTTCTCGTTCGAGCGCGATGGGCGCGCGCAGATCGGCGTGATCGATGTGCTGTACCGCGTCGGCGCGGCGTGGCGACTGGTAGATTTCAAGACCGACGAGATCCGGGACAAGGACGCGCTGCGCGTCAAAGTCGAAGAATACCGGAAGCAGGTCGCGCGCTATGCCGACGCGGTGCGCGCGCTGATGGACGTATCGCCGGCGACGAGTCTGTGTTTTCTCGATGTGCGCGGCGCGGTACGCGTCGTCGCACCCACCGACTCGGCGTGAGCGCGCGAATCGGAGTCAACAACGCGGACGGACTCCATTTCTTCGTCCGCGTTTCCTTTTCCCTTTTCCACCTAACCTTGACACCGACTCGCAAAGGTACTAAAAGAATGACGCAACCTCTCCTGTGAGTCACAGCATGCAATTCAATCCCAAAAATCCCATCATCGTTCAAAGCGATAAAACGATCCTTCTGGAAGTAGACAGCGATTTCTATCAGGACGCACGCGACGCGCTCGCGCGTTTCGCCGAACTGGAAAAATCGCCCGAACATATCCACACCTACCGCCTCACGCCGCTCTCGCTCTGGAACGCCGCGTGAGTGAGCAAGATTGGCTGCCGGTCGTCACGCGCCGCGATCAGACCGATGCGCCCGCCAGCGTCGCCGCCGACGAAGAAGGGAACGCGGTCTTTGCACCGCACGCCGAGCATTGACGCGTACCGCGGCATCGAGGCGTTGGCGGAGCTATTGGACGCGCGGCGCGCGCGCATCACGCCCGAACGCGTGCGCGCCGCGATCGAACAACACTTGACCGTGCCCGATCTGCTGGCGCGCTTGCGCGGCGTGCATCGCGGCGACGTGCCGCCCAAGCTCGTCCAGCGCATCAAGTCGTGGGGCAAATATTCTAGCGACGCGCACGGCGGCGCGTTGACGCTGATCGAATTCCGCGACGAGTCCGCGCGCGCCGAACTGCTCGCAGACGCGGAATTGCAGCCGTACCTCACTCGATTCGAAGCCGGCGCGCGGCAGCTTGCGCTGGTGCGCGCGGGCGCGTTGGAGCGCGTGCAAGAATTGCTGGCGGAACGCGGTGTGGAAATTCACGCGTTCGAGTGAGCGCAGCAGACGGATCGCCGAAACGCGCCAACGCCCGATGTTCTTCACATCGGGCGTTGTTCATTTGCAGCCGCGTTTCTATCCGCACTGCGCGGAGGCAACTCAGAAC